>RGTE01000257.1 GCA_010025475.1 Verrucomicrobiota bacterium | reverse complement strand
CTTTTCTATGAACCTGGCCAGCGCCGGTTGTTGTCTCCGCGCCTCAGCCAGAAAAGTGGAGGCTTTCCAGACAAAGATGCCGGCATTCCAGGCGTATTGGCCGGAGCGAAGGTAGCTTTTGGCTTTGGGTACGGACGGTTTTTCGACGAAGCGTTTCACTTTGAGGAACGGCCCGCCCTTCACATGGTTCAAGGTTTTTTGTCCCAAATGCAGATACCCAAAACCCGTGGCCGGGTAAGAAGGCTTGATGCCCAGCGTGACAAAAGAGGGGGAAACAGCCGCCGCCCGGGCGGCGGCGGCCAGCTGGGCGCGGAAGACGGGGTGTTTACCGATAACGGCATCGGCCGGCAGGAGGGCCAGAATCGCTTCAGGATGGCTCCTGAGGGCCAGGGCGGTGGCCAGGGCGGCGGCAGGGGCCGTATCTCTCTTGGCGGGCTCTGGGATGAGGGAGGCCTTGGGAAAGCGAGGGAGGGCCTTCCGGAGACCCGGAACCTGTTCGTGGTTGGTCAGGATAAGTAAATCCGAGGGTTTCTTGGCCAAAGGCTTTAAGCGCAGAACGGTCTCTTCCAGAAGGGTTTTGGAGGAGACCAGGCGAAGAAGGTGCTTGGGTTTGGCCTTGCGGCTAAGGGGCCAGAACCGTTCTCCCGATCCCCCAGCCATGATGAAGAGCAGAAATGGCGAAGCCATTTCTTGAGATTAAGATGAAGATGAAGATGAAGGGAGGAGGAAATATGTGGCTGGGTAGGGCGTTCAGTCTCTTGGCCGCTTCATTCGACGGTGTAATTTCGAAATTCAACGAAGCGGGCTGGGACAGCCCGCCCTACCCAACGGCCATTTATTCAGATACGATTATCTCATGGAGGTTCTGACGGCCCTGATTGCCGATTCGGCCAGCGACTATCAGGGCAAGCTTTGTGTCCTGGGCTCGTTTGACACCATCTGTGCTCGGCAATACCCGGCTATTCACCCCCACTGCTCCATCGCCCTGCGGTTGCTCTTCCGCACTGGGGACGAGGGCAAGCATGTGATCCAGATTTCCTTTATCGATCAGGATGGCAAACAGGTCCTGCCGCAGGGCGGGCCGAAAATTGAGTTCAACATGGCGGAGCCGCCCGCCTCGGCCTTTTTCTGGAGTCAGAACTTTATTTTTAACATCGCGGGGCTGCGGCTGCCCACCCCCGGGCAATATTCGTTTGATGTAATCTACGACGGGAAGATTGTCTCCCGGATCCCGCTGCAGGGGGTGCAATTGCAGCAACCGGCGCAGCAAGGCTGAAGGTTTGAACTTTTCGTTTACTTGAAACGTTAACGTTAACGAAAATATCAGCCTCGAATTAGCTTTGCGGGATCCAGAATTCCGCAGCCGTAAAGAGGATCAAATCCTGCCGGGCCGGCATCGGCGGAGGTTCGGCAGAGGTGTTCAATCAGATCCCGTTGGTTGCGGACGGGAGTTTTGCCTCCGTGTTTGCGGTGTTTCGCCAGCATCAAGGCGACCACGCCCGATACAAAAGGTGTGGCCATGGAGGTGCCGCTCAGGGTGGCAAAGCCGCGAGGCGGATAGCAGGAGGTGATCTCATCCCCGGGAGCGA
>RGTE01000256.1 GCA_010025475.1 Verrucomicrobiota bacterium | reverse complement strand
CCGGGCGCCCCTGGCAGCGGCCAGTTCGAGTCCACCGATCAGGTCGTCCAGCGGCTGGTCGAGACCGCTCGCCAGGAATCCACCGCCCGGGCCGCTGCTGTCGCAGCCAGCTCGCCGGATGGCACGGTGCGGATCAAGGTCGAGACGACCCGGATCAACTCGGTGGACTACGTGACCGCCGAGCAGGCCGAAGCCCTGGCCCAGGCCGCCGCGACCCGCAGCACCGCCCGTCAACAGCGGGCCCTGCAGTCCAGCCCAGGGGCCCGCCGGAGCCTGGGGATCTGATGGACCACGACATCTCCGAAGGCGTCTACGTGCAGCTGCTGACCCGCGACGGGGCACCGACGGGCTATGCGTTCCAGCAGTTCCACACCGGCGAGACCCGCACCTATCAGGGCGTGGACTACATGCACGCCGGATTCGCCTACTCCGGCGCGACGGTGGATCTGGGCTTCCCCAACGCTGAGGCCGTGCTGGCGTTCAACGCCGACGTGCTGGGTCTGAACATCTGGAAGCAGGCGGCCGATGATCTGTGGATCGCCAGGATCCGCACCGTCTGGCTGGACCCTGTCACCCTTGACGAAACGGGGATCGAGATGATCGACACCTACGCAATCACCGCCTACGTGCAGGATCTGCAGCAGGTTTCGGTGACCCTCGGCAGCCCACTGGATGCGATCGGCGGCGACTGGCCACGGCGGGTGCTGACGCAGGCGATGGTCGGCGCTCTGCCCCCGAGCGCGGATCTGAGGTTCTGATGCTGGGGAAGCGCCGCCACCGCCTGCTGCTGCCGATCGATCGGCAGTGCTGCTGCCGATCGATCGGCAGATCATGACCGCCCTGGGCCTGAGCGAGGCCCAGTACCGGCAGTTCCAGCTGGAGCAGGAGCGCCTGAGCCGGCTGCGGCCGGTGGAGGGGCCCGTGGCCGTGCTGGACCCAGTCACAGCGTTCCTGATCAATCTCGCCATCTCCGCCGTCCTGTCGGCCGCGGCCTACCTGCTGACGCCCCGCCCGCGGCTCAAGCAGCGCCAGGCCCCGCGCCCCGGCGAGCTGCGGCAGGAGCAGCAGCAGGGCCAGCAGCTGGTCTCCAGGACCGAGTTCGCCCCGAAGCAGGGCATCAGCAGCACCCAGGACACCGTTGAGCTGGGCGCCACGATCCCGGTGGTCTGGGCCCACCGCGAGACCATCAACGGCATCACCTACGGGGGCGTGCGCGTCAACTGCCCGCTGCTGTGGAGCCAGATGGTCAGTCTCGGCGGTTCGCAGATGCTTCGGGCCGTCTACCTGGTCGGCGAAGCCCCGATCACGGGTATCGACCCCCAGCAGTTCGCGTTCGGGGAGAACCTGCTGTCCGCCTATGACCTGGGCGCCGCAGGCGAGAGTAGCGCGAGGGTGACGATCTATCACCGCCCGGGCGGCGGCCGGATCCGCGCGACCGATCGCATAGCAGGCCGGTTGGCCGCAAATGACCCGGGCAATGCCGAGACCGCTGGAGCTGGCGACGTGTTCCAGGTGCGGGGGCTGAACAACCAGTACGTGCCGGCGACGTGCTACAGCTACCAGCCCAGCAGCCAGACGGCGTTCGGCGTC
>RGTE01000255.1 GCA_010025475.1 Verrucomicrobiota bacterium | reverse complement strand
GCGCAGGATGCACAGCCCACCCACTCTTTGACCTCCCTCGACCACCGCCACCTTTAAACCCAGCCCCGCCGCCGTCCGCGCGGCCGCATAACCCGCGCTCCCTGCGCCAACCACGGCCAGGTCGTAGGTGGGGATCATGTGAGGATCAGGCGGTCAGGGTGACTTCGCCCGCCTTGCCGCCAAACTTCGGATAAAGAAAGCGAGCCGCTGGCACCGTCTCCCGCGTCACCACCGACGCCGTCTCCAGCCCCTTTTCCGCCAGATGTCGCAACGACTCCTGCAACAAGGCGGCTCCCAATCCGCGTCGCTGGTATTCGTAATCGATGAGGACTCCAGATAGCAAATGAGGCCCTTCCCCGGCGACCGGATAAAGGGCGCTGATCCCCACCACGCGCGGCCCATGGACTAATGCCAACAATTCCATTCCCGCCACCGGCTTTCCTTCCGGAAATAACCGTTTCCGCAACTCCTCCAGATGGCCGTCCAACCCGATGATCCAACTCTTCTCATTCAGGAAGGCCTTCTGGATTCCTTCCCAGATTGCCTCCACGTCGTACTCCTTTAGTTCCTTGATCTCGTGCTTGGGCGGAAGCGTGGGCGCCTGAGTGGGGGCTTTCTTCAAATCCCACTCAAATCGAACCTTTCGGATACCCTTCATCAGGAGAATATTGGAACGCAAAAACGACCCCGATCCAAGCCGGAATCGGGTCTACTTGCTCCCCGGTTTCACGGCGGGAAAGGTCTCCACCGGAAGTTTCATCAGGGAACAGAGCGGCGCCCCCAGCTCCGGTGGCTTCTCGCTGCGGTCCACCAGACAGGCCACCCCGGCCACCTCGCCCCCCGCCGCCTTCACCAGCGCGATCGTCTCCTTCACCGCGCTGCCCGTGGTGATCACATCCTCCACCACTAGAAACTTCTCCCCCGGTTTCACCGCAAACCTTCGGATCTTCAGCTTTCCCTCCTCTTTTTCCGCAAAAATATGCCTCCGTTTGAGATGCCGTCCCACCTCGTGCCCCACCAAAATCCCCCCCATCGCCGGGGAAATCACCGAATGAAACGTCCACCGCTCAACCTTGAGCTTGGCCACCAGCGCCCGGCACAGCTCGGCCGTCGCCGCCGGATCCTGCAAAACCAATGCACACTGGAAGAAAGTCCGGCTGTGCTTGCCCGACCTCAACACAAAGTGACCGTGCAAAAGGGCCCCGCAACGGCGGAACACCTCCAGCACTTGTTCCTGGGTCATGACCCGGCCCGGCGGGCCAATAGTTCGATTTCCACGGCCCCGCCCTTCGGCAACGCCGCCACTTGGATCGTCGATCGGGACGGGGGATCCTTCGGGAAAAATTCGGCATACACCGCGTTCATCTCCGGAAAGGTCTTAAGATCGGTCAGAAAAACCGTCGCTTTAACCACATCCGCCAGGGTCAACCCGCCTTCTTTCAGCAGGCTCTGAGCCCTTTCCAAGGCCTTCCGGGTCTGTTCAGCCACGGAACCACTCATCAGATTCCCCTGCTCATCCAGCGCCAACTGGCCGGAAAGAAAAACGAATCCACCGGCCTCCGTCGCCTGCCGGTACGGTCCAATGGCCGGC
>RGTE01000254.1 GCA_010025475.1 Verrucomicrobiota bacterium | reverse complement strand
ATTACTGTGCTCGTCCGATTCCTGATGCGCTTCGGCGTCTTCATTCTCGTGACGACTCCCCTCACCTCCATTCACGCTCAAAATGCGGCCAATCCGCAGGACCAGTCGGTCCAGGACCAGTTAGAAGCCCTGCGCAAAGAGATCGCTGATTTAAAAAGGGCCCAGGCCAACCGAGTCAGCGAAGGGACTGCCCCGCGAATTCAACAACAGGGCACCGGTCAGAACATCGGGGGCACCACCGAGAAGGAAAGCCTGCTGGACGACACCAACTTTGACGCCAACAGCCGCCTCAGCGTGGTGGAGCGCAACCAGGAAATCGCTGCCGAGGAGGCCGCCAAAAAAGCTGCCACTGCACCCAACATCTCTTTCAACGACAAGGGCTTTGTCATCAAGTCAGCTGACAATCAACATGCCCTGCGTTTGGGCGGAACCCTGCAGTTGGACGATCGCCAATATGTGGACCAAGCGAACGATGCGAACAATCAGTTCCTTGTTCGGCGAGCCCGGGTTTATGCCTCTGGGACTCTTTGGAAATACATCGATTTCCGTTTTATGCCAGACTTTGGCTTGGTCGATGCACAGAACCTGCGCAACACCGCCATCATCGCGGACGCTTGGCTGAACTTTAAGGCGATCCCCGAGGTTCAGGTTCAAGTTGGCAAATACAAGCCGCCACTAGGACTGGAAATGTTGCAGTCAGATCAGAACACGGTCTTTATGGAGCGTTCGGCCACGACCCAGCTTCAGCCCTCCCGGGCGTTGGGTGTCCAAGTTCACGGCCTGCTTTTCGATGACGAGCTCTCTTACGCCGTTGGGGTATTTTCTGAATCCCCCAACAACTACACCCAAACAGTGGATACCACCCTGGGGTACGGAATCGCTGCACGGCTCTTTGCTCGACCTTTCGTGAATGATGCAGACGAACTTTCCGGATTGGGATTCGGCGTCGCTGGCTCTTACGCCAACGACTTTGATCCTCAAGCCTCTGGGAGCAACAGCAGCGCCATTAATAACGGCCTAAACAGCTTTGCGTCCGATACGGGCGTGACATTTTTTAACTGGCAGTCAGGCAGCGGCGCCGGCACCCCGACTAGAGATGGAGCCATCTATCGGATTATTCCCCAAGCCTTTTATTATTATGGGCCATGGGGGGTTCAAGCCGAGTACATCCTGCAAAGTCAGGGTGTCGAGTTGGTGGGTGGAGGCAGAACCAATCCGCAAATCCGTGACACCAGTTTCGCTTGGCAAACTACGATTTCCTACAATATCACGGGGGAAGACAACAGCTTTGACAGTTTGACGCCAAAGAACAACTTTGACTTCTTCCAGACAGACGACCCGGATGCCACCGGTCTTTGGCAGGTGGCTTTCCGAGTCGATCAACTACAATTGGATGAAGATCTTTTTCAGAAGCTACCAGGAAGTGGTCCAACCTCTGGAGCTGGATCAAATAACAATACCCTGGCAAACGGCACCTGGTCCACGGCTGCACAAAACAATGCTCGGGGATTTTTTTCGTACAGCCTCGGATTTAATTGGTACTTAAATCCAAACATCAGGGCCTACGCCAACTTCGTCTATACGCCCTGGTACTAC
>RGTE01000253.1 GCA_010025475.1 Verrucomicrobiota bacterium | reverse complement strand
CAGCCCGGCGGTGATCCCAATCGGAACACACAGAAAGCCAATCGTCTCAAACCACTTTTCCATGGCGAAGTGGATGATGGAGACCCCGGCGATGATGAGGGTGATGGCCAGGCGGACATAGGCCATCAGGGTCCTTTCATTGGCCAGGAGCGTCCGGTCGATGGCCAGCTCGTCCCGCAGAATCAGCTCTTCCTTGAGAAACCTTTGGTAGGGCTTCGGGGCGGACATCCGGTCATTCTCAAATTTTCCACCGCGGAAGCAAGGCGGGCATCAGAAAAATACGATTCGACACCTTCGCTAGGTAGGGCCCGACGTCCTGGCGGGCCGCACTCAAAACGGGCCGCCCGGAGGTCGGCCCCTACCAAATCAAAATCCTAAATCGTTCCTACCCCTTCGCCACCTTTTTCCTGATGTCCTCAAACATTTTGATCAGCTCTTCCCGCATCTGCTTCCGGCCCACGCTGTGCTTGGTCTCCTGCATGAAGCCCCGTCGAGGTGCGGTTGACATAGAAGACCATGGTCCCCTCGGCCAACTGGCCGCAACCGGTGCCCGTCAGCATGCTATTGTAGGTCCGGCTGACATAATACTGCCGGTCCACGTAGATGACCCCGTGTTGCGCCGGGTAGGTCATCCGGTGGGAGAGAATGAAAGCCGGTTTGTCCTCCACCTTCTGCTGGGACCAGAAAAACTGGTGGATAGCTCCGGGCGCAGGGTTCCCCGGAAAATCACAGAAAGCAGTATAAGCTTCGGGGGCGGAATTTTTAAGGATGGGACTGGCCTCCATGGCTCCCAGCAACTCATCCCCGGGCTCGGAAAACTTTCCATCGCCCCGGTCATAAGGTGCCACCGCTCCGATCCCTGCCTGCCGGTAGGCTTGGAACCGAGCCAGCAGGATCTCGGAAAGCACCTGGGCGGCCACGGTCGGAGCGTCTTTGTCATCTTTCACCTTTTTCTTGGCGTCCTTGAGCTTGGCGTATTCGGTCGTGTGAAAGTTGAAATCGTTGCCCGGCCCGGCACTTAGGTAATCCATCGCCTCATCCACGGTCAGCTTGATCCCCTCAACTTTCGGGCTGTCCGGCAGCAGTTCCCCGGAGGCGGAAAAGGTGGGATCCTTCCCCATCAGATTGTCGGCCGTGATGTATTCCTTGAGGTCATCCGGGCTGGCCTTCACCAGCATCATCAGTCGGACGGCCAGCTCCTTGTTCGATCCGTCGCTGACCGGAGGAGCCACAATTTCCCCGCTTTTAATCCTGCCAACCAATTCTGCCGGCAATTTTAAGTGCTCAATCGCCTTGGCTACGTCCGGCTTGTCCGCCGGAGCATTGGTCGTCTGCGCCACAGTCCACCCCGCACTCCCGATCAAAACCAACAAAATCCATTTATGCATAAACTGTTACTCTGCCGTGATCCCTATCCTTAGACAATCACCGCACAAGGCGGACTGATTTCGTAAACGTGCACATAAACGTAAACGAATAACCCCGTCTCCCATCTTCGATCTCCCATCTTTGAACCTAAAACGGGTCGTGGCGCGGACCCTTGCGGATCCGCGCCACGCCCATCGATCATTCAAAACCCCGCAGTTATTTGCTGCAGGAACAATCGCACTCCGTGCAACCCTTGCCCGGGCAGGCTTTGCAGCTGCATT
>RGTE01000252.1 GCA_010025475.1 Verrucomicrobiota bacterium | reverse complement strand
CGTGCCTAAACTGGAAGGAACCCAGGCGTCGTGTGGCAGCACATAGTTCATCCACCCCCAGGCCGTGACGGTTTTGATGAAGTAGTCCGGAATGGGCACATCGGTGGAATTGGTCGGATAGTGAAAGGGCACATACTCATTTTTCAGGGCGATGACGAAAGTTCCCCCCACCGCCAAATCCATGACCCCCGTCAGGTTCGCCGGGACCGACTCGGAAATGTAATCAAAACCGCCTTCGTAACGTTTTCCGCATACCTCCACCTTTCCGACGTTGGTGCCCCAGAGGCGAATGTTGTCATCGGTCGCCGGAGAAAATGCGTAAGTCGCGGCCGTACCAGCAGTAACCTTGGGCAACTCGATCCTTCTTCGTTGCCCGATCGAGACATAAGGCTTATTGGTCGCCCCCCAACTCTCGGCATAGATATAATCAAACCGGCCAAAATCACATTGTCCCTGGTCCGGCCGCCCGCAACTTTCCACGATCTGACGCGTGCTCACGACCGCGGTGTGGGATGCACCGGCGGCGATGTCCAACACCCGGGCTCCCTGAAAGGTGCTGACTTTGCCGTCGCTGTCGCTTCCCCAAGCCACCAGCTTGTAACCGCCCGTTCGGGCATCATAAAGGCCTTGATTCGGTCCCTGCATGGCCAGGATATGGCTGTCGCCCACGGAGAGTTTTTCCACGGCGTTGAGCCCCGCGGGAGGATCACACTTGCCATAACTGGGATCGCCCCAGACCACCACGGTTCCGTTTTTCAAAATGGCGGCGGAGTTCCAGCCCCCGGCGGCAATCTTGGCCACAAAACCCGCTTGGGCGGTGTAACCTTTGGCGGTTCCATCGTATCCGAGATTCGCGGGCCCCTGAAAAGACACATCCTCGGCGCTCAGGGGTTGCGGGATTACCGTCAGGGTCTGACTCACGTTGGGTGCCGCCGCAAACGTGGTGGGACTTCCTTCCTGGCTGGCGGTGATCACGGTGGTGCCCGGCGCGAGGAGGGTCACCGTCGATCCGGTGACCCGCGCCACGTTGGGGTTGGAACTTTGGTAGCTGACGGGGAGACCGCTGCTGGCCGTGGCCGTCAGTGCGAAAGCTCCGCTATTCACAACCTTGGAAGCCAACGGGGCAAAGGAAATGGTTTGGGTGGCGCGCACGGTCAGGGTCTGGGTTTGGCTGGGGGGCACCACATAATTTTCGTAACCGGGTTCACTGGTCTGGGCTGCCGTAATCACCGTGGTTCCCGGCCCGACGAGGGTAACGGTGGAACCCTCGATCGTCGCAACGTTGGTGTTGGCCGAGACAAAGCGAAGGGGCGCACCACAGGTGGTTTGGGTGGGAGTCAGGGAGAAAGGAGAATCCCCCATGGTTTTGACGGGCAAAGAAGCAAAGACAAAGGAGTTGGAGGCCCGTTCAATGGTGAAAGTGGCCGTTTTCGAAACGGGATAACTCGGATTGGTTGAGGTCGCGGTCATCAAGTAGGTCCCCGCGGCGGTTGGACTATTGCTGGAGGGACCGTACACGGTCGGACTCACGCCCACATAGGAGTAGGCAAAAACATCCGTGTTCGCCACGCGCGCTCCGTACGTTTTGGCGGCCCCGTCGAACACAAGGTTGGTCGGCTCCGTCAAAACCACGATGGCATTGGCATTCGG
>RGTE01000251.1 GCA_010025475.1 Verrucomicrobiota bacterium | reverse complement strand
TCACCCCGGGGCGGTCAAAGACCAGCGCGATTTTTTTGCCACAAATGCGGTTGAAGAGGGCGCTTTTCCCTACGTTGGGGCGGCCGACGATGGCCACCACCGGGCGCATGGGATCAGCCCCGTTCGGCTTCGCCATAACTGCTCGCGTGCAAAAGTTTCCAGCCACGGGTCAGATACACCCCAAGGGAGACCAGGGTCATCAACCCGGCGAGAAAGAGGAATACTTTCGCCAACGGATGGGTCGGCAAGAGCAGGCCGAAGGCCACCACCACAATCTGTAAAAAGGTACAGACCTTGCCGGTCCAGTGGGGCCGGACGAAGTGGTAGTTATGTAGAAGGGTCCCGACGAGAATCGTGCCGGCTACCAAGATGAGATCCCGGCTCACGACCAGGATCGGGAACCAGGTGGGTAGTTTACCAACACCGCTAACGCCGACGGTGCCCAACAGAACAATGGAAGTGACGAGAAGCAATTTGTCGGCGATCGGATCCAAAATCCTTCCTAGCTGGCTTTTTTGTCCCCAATGCCTTGCCACCCAACCGTCGATACCGTCGGAAAGCGCGGCCAACGCAAAGATCCCCACCGCAGCGAAATACCAGGACGGACCGGTGTAGCCCTCCGCGTGACTTTCGTTGTGGTACAGAATTGTCCAGACAAACAGAGGTACCAGCAGGATCCGAAGAAGCGTGATGCTGTTGGCGAGGGTCATGTCACCGCAGGCTGCCCCCGGCCAGTTGCTTCTGCGCCCGGTTCAGCCGGGCAAGCACTCGATCCTTCCCGAGGGCCGTGAGTAGGCCGAAAAGCGACGGCCCAACGGTGCGTCCCGAGACGGCCGCCCGGGCGAGGTGAATTATCTTAGCTGGTTTGGCCCCCATCTCCTCCGCCACTTTTTTACAAACCCCCTCCACCGAAGCATCGTCCCAACTACCGGAAATTGCTCCCAAGGCAGTGGTCAGCGCGGAGAGCCATTTGCCCGCTTCTGGTGCGGCCAACTGCTTCTTTTTGGCCTCGTCGCTGTAGTCGTACTCTTCGCTCAAATACGGATCGATCCACTCCGCCATCTCCCGGCCGGTGCGCACCTTTTCCCGAATGAGCGGCAGTAGCCGCCGGAGGAGGGCCGGATCCATTTGGGACGCGGCGGGACGGGTCCGCCGGAGGTATTCATCGGCAAATTTCTGGAAATCGCCATCCCCCAATGACCGCCAGTACTCGCCGTTCATCCAGAACAGTTTGTCCCCGTCGAAGCGGGCATTGCTCCGGTTGATGTTGGGCAGATCGAACCGCTGGATGAGGTCGGCAATGGGTAGAATCTCCTGGTTGTCTCCGGGGGACCAACCGAGCAGGCAGAGATAGTTGCGGACGGCCGCGGGCAAATAACCGGCCTCCTCGTAGAACCCGAGCGCCGCTCCCTCGTCCCGCTTACTCATCTTGGAGCCACCGCGATTCAGGATCAGCGGGATGTGGGCGAACTGCGGTGGCGCGGCGCCCAGGGCCTCGTAGAGAGCGATGTGTTTATGGGTGTTGGTCAGGTGATCCTCCCCGCGGATCACATGGGTGATGCCCATCTCCAGGTCGTCGACCACGTTCACAAAATGAAAGACCGGACTGCCATCCTTGCGTTGGACCACCAGATCTGGCTCCATCGTGCG
>RGTE01000026.1 GCA_010025475.1 Verrucomicrobiota bacterium | reverse complement strand
ATCGGTGGTCTTTTTTCCGACTCGCTCGCGGGTGGAGGTATCAAGGACCACAAAAAGGTCCGCTTCGGATGGGAGTTGGTCGGGAACATCCTGGACGAGCTCTTTGCCGGGAAGAAAGTTGTACATCGGAATCATTCCTCCTTCCGCATGTAGGGAAGGATTTTGACCCCGGTCTTTCAGGACATGGGCCAGACCGAGAAGGCTGCCGAAAGCGTCTCCATCGGGACGAAGATGGGTAAAAAGAGCAGGAGACTTGGCCGAGCCGAGACGGTTGATTACCTGCTGAGCCAAAACCTTGTCCATAGGGGGAGATCGTAATGACGGGGACGGGGGGAGTCGAGGCAACCATCCTTGCCGAGGGTGGAATTCATCCTTAAACTTATCCTATGGGGCGACTCATTTTGGCAACGACAGTACTCCTGACCATGAGCCTTTCGGTTCGGGCTTGTCCGACCTGCAAGGACAGTTTCATGAAGAAGGACGACGCAGGCGGGCCGGCGATGGTTTCGGACAAGCTGAACTCCGTGGGGTTGGGGTTTGGCTGGAGCGTGATTTTCATGCTGGCCGCACCGGCCTCGGTGGCGGGCGGGCTGGTCTGGCTGGTCGTGAAAAACGGGAACTCAGCTTCCCAAGGCAAAGTTTCCTGAAGCGCGCCTGCGGGGCGTTGTCATGACCCTGCGGGATTTTCTGAAACTCACCGCCCCTGCCAAAGGGGCCGTGCGGGCGCAGTTTGTGGGGCGGCGGGAACAGCAAGCCCGCAATGGAAAGCCCTTTCTCCGGGTCGATCTGGCGGATGAGAGCGAACGGCTTTCCCTCAACATTTTTTTCGGATCGCCGGCGTTTGAATATTTTTCCGGAGCCGAGCCGGGGGAGTGTCTGGAGCTGACGGGAGTATTCGGGCCGAGCGATTACGGTCCCAACGTGGACGGGCCGGCCGCCCGGAAGCTGAAACCGGCGGAAGAGGAGGAGTTTTTCCTCGGGGGCGAGGAGCGCCGAAAACAGCTGGAGCAGCGCTGGCAAGAGTGCCTGGCGGCGGCCAAGGGGATGAAGGATCCGCGGCTGCGCTGGATCAGTGTGCGGGCATTCGAAAAGTTCCCGGAAAAATGGAAGCGCGCGGCGGCGGCGCGTCGCAACCATCATGCCCGGCGGGGTGGTCTCTTGGATCACACCGCACAGATGCTGAAGGTGGCCAAGACCCTGGCTCCGCTGTATCCGGAGGTGGATGGGGATCTGCTGGTGGCAGGAGTGATTTTTCACGATCTCGGAAAACTCTGGGAAAATGATACCGGGGAGAAGGGGTTTGGATCGGTGCCCAGCCGGAGAGGTGAGCTGATGGGGCACATTTCCCTCGGGATCGAAGTGGCGAACACCCTTTGGCGGGAGGGGGAAGCAGCGGAGGGCAAGGCGTGGGGCGAGTTGAGGCCATCCTCCGAGGAGGTGCGGGATCATCTGCTCCACCTGATCGCCTCCCATCACGGCACGAGGGAGTTTGGTTCCCCCGTGGCACCCAAGACGCCGGAAGCTTTTCTTCTTCATCACATCGACAACATGGATGCGAAGATCGAGATGCTTCGGTTGAGCTATGCGCGGGGGAAAGAGGAGGCCAGCGGCCTCTTGGAGGCCCACCGACCTCTGGAAGGTCCTTTACCTTGGCCGATCAGCGGAAAAGTCCTCGAGCCTGGGCAACCGTCGTGAGCGCCCATTTGATTCCTGTTCTGATGGTGGGTCTGGCCATTCCCAGTCTTGTCCGAGCCTACGAGTCAGCCTACCCGATGACGGCCGCGGGCTTTTGCGAGATCAAAACACTGCCGGCGGGGGCGGTGCTAACCACTTCCACGCGGGGCAAATATTTCGACGAAAACAACCGGCTGTTCATGCGACTGTTCGAGACCATCAACCAAAACAAGGTGCCGATGACCACCCCGGTGGAGGCGAAAATGAAGCCGGGCACGATGGTGTTTTATTTGGACCCCGCCTCGGCGAAGCGGAAGGATTTGCAATTACCCGAGGGCGTCAGTCGGCAAAACCTGCCCGAGCGAAACGTGGCCTCCGTAGGCATCCGGGGCGGGTATAGCCGGGCGAGTTATGAGTCGAACCTGGCCAAGTTGCGTGGATGGTTAAAAGGCCAGGGCCCATGGGAGGAGGCGGGGGAACCGTATGCGGTCTACTGGAACAGTCCTTTCATGTTGCCTTTTCTGAAACGGTCCGAGGTGCATGTCCCCGTGGTCCGGAAAAAATAAAAAAAGACCACATCCTTTTCGCAAAACCGTGGTTATATCTTTCATGAGGGTGTTCCAGTTTTTGGCCGTCATTTGTGCGGCTGCCTTTTCGCCGGCCTGGGGGCATCCCGGTCATGAGGAGGGGATGGAGACTTCCTCCGGAGCGGCCGTCAATCTTCCCCCGCCCCAAGTATCCATCACAACGGAGGGTGAGTACCGCGTGATCCGGGCCAACGGCGTCCCGAATCATGCGATCGGTCAATTTCCCGGGCCGGGCTGCCCGAATGCGGCCTCCGGCCAGAATTACAACTTTCGGATGCCGCTACATCCAAAGACGAACGCCAGTTTTACCCAGCTGAAGCAGCAGGCGATCGGAGTGGCGGTCAACGGTGTGCCTTTTGATCCGGGAACGGCGGAGTATTGGAAAAACGACCGGACCTCCGGGTGGCATATCGAGGCGCTTGGAGGCCGCAAAAGCCTTGGGTTGGACCAGAACAACGCCCACGTGCAACCCAACGGGGCGTACCATTATCATGGAATTCCGACTGGATTAATATCGACCCTTGGTGGAGGCGATGGCCCGAAACTGATTGGATATGCCGCTGACGGGTTTCCCATTTATGGGCAGTCAGCCCAAAACCGATCCAGCTATCGGCTGAAGAAAGGAAATCGGCCGGGAGGCACCGCAGGGCCGGGTGGGGTGTATGACGGGACTTATGAGGCGGACTATGAATTTGTCCCGGGATCAGGCGATTTGGACGAGGCCAACGGAAGGACGGGCAAAACCGCGGAATATCCGCAGGGGACCTATTATTATGTCGCCACGGCCGAATTTCCCTTTTACCCGAGGAAGTTGAAGGGGACCCCGGATTCAAGTTTCCGACGAGGTCCGCCCGGTGGGGGACCCGGAGGAGGTCTTAACCCGGGATCCCAGGCGGGGAGCCAGGGCAAAAGAGAGGGGCGTGGAGATCCCATCCAACGGTACGACAAGAGCGGCGATGGGAAGATCTCGATGGAAGAGGCCCCGCCCATGATGAAGGCTAATTTTTCCCGGCATGATGCGAATGGGGACGGGTTCATTGATACGGAGGAGGCGAAGTCGCTGCCTTCTCGGGGCAGTCTGACGGGGAATATGGGGGAAAGGCCCGAGGCCTCGGACAAGGCACCTTCGGACGGTGGCCCGATGGAAAAGTCAGCCGAACGAAAACCTTGGATTGAAAATCACCTTGCGGAATTGGATACCGATGGCGATGGGAACGTGAGTCTGGAAGAAATGACCGCGGAGGTGGCAAAAGTTTTTCAGGGATACGATGGAGACCGGGATGGGATGATTGCGCAAAAGGAGGCCGAAGAGGGTCGGGTTCGCAGCGCGATGGGGGGTTTTCTCCGGGAACACTTTTCCGAGCTGGATGCCGACCACGACGGGTTGATCTCCCTCGAGGAATTACGACAGGCGGCGGTCCGTATGTGGGAGAAGTATTCGCAAAACAAGGGAGGTCAGACTTCCCCTTTGCCGGCCCGGCCGTAACCGGAGCCAACAATTTCGCCGGCTGGGGATGGTTACGGCAGAAGTTTTCCGACCAAGGCGCTGAGGGCGCGGTTGTCGGCGCGGCCGGCGGCTTTGGCCTGACAGGCTTTCATCACGGCACCCATGGCCTTTTTGTCGGTGGCCTTGAGTTCGGCGATCACGCCCTTGACCAGCACCTCGAGCTCGGCCTCGGACATGGCTTGGGGAAGGTAAGATTCGAGGATTTTTACCTCCGCTTGTTCTTTGGCGGCTTGGTCGGCGCGCCCACCCTTGGTGAAGGCCTCGATGGAGTCGTGCCGCTTCTTGATCTCCTTACGGACGGCGGCGATGACATCCTCGTCCTTGGCGGCCCCGTCGGCGCCGTACTTTTCGATGACGGCGTACTTGATGGCGGACTTGAGCATCCGGAGGACACCGAGCCGATCGGCATCCTTGGCTTTCATGGCTTCCTTGATCTGTTCATCAACTTTGGCGGATAGGCTCATGCCACCACTCAACCCCCGATAGGTGGCGGGGTCAAACCAACCATGCTTTGCGAAGCCAGGGCTCTTTCGCTTAATTTGGGTTCCATGACAGGGATCCTCAAAAGCCGCGAAGCCCGCTGGGCGCTGATTTGGATCGGCCTGGTGACGCTTTTCCGCCTCTGGTTTTCCCGCCGGCTTGATTTGGTCGGCGACGAAGCACACTACTGGGAGTGCGGGCGCTCCTTGGACTGGAGTCACTACGGCAAAGGGCCGGGGGCGGCTTTCGTGATTCGGATGTTCACGTGGTTGCTGGGTGACTGGGTCTGGGTGGTGCGGTTGCCGGCCGTTTTGCTGGCCGCGGGCACGGGATGGCTGATCTTTCTGTTGGGCCGGACCTTCTATGATGACCGGGTGGGCCTGGTGGCCGTGGTGGCGGCCTCGGTCATGCCGTTGTTTGCCGTCGGCAGCATCCTGATGACGATCGATCCGCTCAGTGTGTTCTTTTGGGCGGCTGCGGCCCTGACCTTTTGGAAGGCGATGGAGGAGCCTGCAAGGAAACGTCATTGGGCTTTTACCGGATTGCTGGTTGGCCTCGGTTTTCAGGCCAAGTACACCAACGCGGCAGAGCTAATCTGTTTTTTGGCCTTTTTGCTTTTGGTGCCGGAAAAACGGCGGCTGATTTTATCGCGAGGAACCTTTTTTATGTTGGGAATGTTTTTTCTCTTCACGATACCGATCCTGCTTTGGAACGCCTTTCGGGAATGGATCGGGGCAGTTCATGTTTTTGAAGGGGGTGATTTTGACCGGGGCTTCCGTCCGGATTTTGGAAAATTCGCCGGCTTTTGGTTGCTTCAGGCGATTGTGGTTTCGCCTCTCATGTTCCTCGTGATGCTGGCGGCGTTCTGGGAACGGGATGGGCCGTTTCCAAATGGGATACGAGCCGGGTGGCTGGGAGGGTTTTTTTGGCCGCCGCCCTTTTCGTGGGCCTGGTGCTGACCGCCCTATTGCATGATTTTTTGCCTCTGCGTTTGAAGAACAATCCCCTCGATCGCGCCAAGGGATGGAAAGACCTGGCAACCGAGGCCCATAAGGTCAGGGAACAGATCGGGGCGAATTTTGTGGTGGCGGACGAGTACCAGACGGCAAGCCTACTTTCCTTTTATCTTCCCGACCGACCCCGGACCTTCACACCGGATTGGCCGCAGGTGATGACGCAGTACTCCCTTTGGCCGAGCTACCGGGAAACTTATCCGGCCGGCAGCACCGCCCTATATGTGGCCGAGCAGCCCAACCCGCTACCACCAATCGCCCGGGATTTTGAATCGGTCCGGATCGTCGGGACCTACCGTCGGACCAGTTGGGGACAGCCGATGGGACCCACGTTCCACTTCTATGAATGCCGGGGCCTGAAGGTTGGACAACCGACCACCTGGAAGGACAGGCTGGAGTACACCCGCCAAGGGCAAAAACCGTGACCATTCTGTACCGTTATCTCACCAACCAAATGATGGCTGCCACGGCCGGAGCGGTGGCGGTGCTTTCCCTGGTCATTGTGTTGGGCAACGCCTTCAAACAGATCTTCGAGCTGCTAGTCAACGACGAGATGCCCATGTCGCTCATTTTTAAAATGGTGGGGCTGCTGATTCCGCAGGCCCTGACGTTCACCATGCCGTGGGGAATCCTGGTGGCGGCCCTGATCGTGTTTGGCCGGATGTCGCAGGACTTGGAGCTCCAGGCCATCCGTTCGGCAGGGATCGGCCTGATCCCGTTGGTGGCTCCGGTGATCCTGTTCGGCCTTTTTGTGTCGGGAATCTGTTTTTACAACAATGCCGTGATTGTCCCACTGACCCTGCAGAAGTTTCATTCCATCCTCCTGGATATCGGACGGGACAATCCGGCCTTTTTGATCCGGGCGGGGGAGCCGATGGACCGTTTTCCGGGCTACCGGATCTATGTGGGAGAAAAAAGAGGAACGGATCTCACGGACATCCATATCTGGGAAGTGGATGGCAACGGAGTGCCCCGAAGAAACATCCGGGCGGAACGGGGGACGATCTCAGCCGATTTGGATGATCTCAGCCTGACGATCACCTTGCAAAAGGCGCGGCAAGAAGAGCGGGGGGAGAACGGGGCCGATCTCAATTCGATCCGTGCCGGCCTGAGCGCCGACCAACTGCCCTTGAAGATTTCCCTGAAGAACCTGATCAATCCCGACGATTTGAAGGATATCCGCATCGCCGCCATGGGGGATCTGGTCAGCCGGGTGTTCTCCCCGATGGAAGGGTACATCGATCCCAAGCAGGTTTATCCCATGCTCACGGAGATGCAGAAGAGGATCAGCTTCGCGCTGGCGCCATTCACCCTTCTCCTGGTGGGGATTCCGCTGGGAATCCGGGTGCAGCGCAAAGAGACCTCGATCGGGGTGGTGATCAGCTTTTTTGTTGTCATGGCCTACTACGCCCTGATCTTGCTGGCAGAGGGCCTGAAAAACCGGGGAGGTGCCTATCCCGAGTTGATTGTTTGGTTGCCCAATCTGGGCCTGCAAGTCCTCGGTTTCTTCCTGCTTTGGCGGGCCAACTTCCAGCAGACCTGAGGGATCAGTCCGGCGGAGGGGTGGAACCTGCCGCCGATCCGTCGGCTTAGGTCGCTTCGATGCCTTCGGCCTCCAGATGGGTGAGCAGGGTGTCGCGCCTCTGCCGGGCCTCGCGCAGGTTCCGGGTTTCGAGCGAGACCCGGATCCGGCGCTTGGTGTAGTCGGACTGGTGGACCGTATAGTGGATCCACCAGGTGCCGTGGTTGTTCCAGAGGTGGTGATCCGGATTCTCCGGATCGATCTTGATGCTGAGGGAGGCCCAAGGGGCCTGTAGGGTTGCCGTGCTCATGTTGATGCGTCTCCTTTCGGTGACGCATCCCGAAACGGGGCACAAAAGAACCGCCGGCACATTCCTGTGCGGGCGGTTGGCCTCGCGGAGAACTTTGTTCGATCCCCGTGGGGGATCGCACATCGGAAGAGGGCTGAGGGCCTCCTTCCAGCCACCGTGGGATCTCCACCCCCGGTTGGCGGCCCTTGACCTTGCGATCAAGGATCTCGGAATGCGTGAACTAAACGTAGAAAACTCACGGAGGCCGTCAAGGCGAACCGCGGTTTATGACACGGGAGTCAGGAGCCGGGTTTGGCCGGGGCTTCGAGCTTCGGAAGGTATTTGCCGGGATTTTTGTTGAAGGATTTCACGCATCCCTTGCAGCAGAAGCGAACCAATCGGTCGCCATAGAGGGTGTTGACGGGTTCCCCCATCCCCCCGAGATCATCGCCGGACACAAGACAGGTTTTGAGCGGGTAGGAAGGGATTTGGGCCTCGACCTTGGCTTTTTGTTCGGGAGTTTGGGCGATGACCGCCTGCAAGGGCGCAGATTCCGTCTTTTTTTCCTGGGCCTGGATCGGGAGTGCCAAAAACACCAGGAGCAGGCTGAAGGGGATGAGTCTCAATGCCTGGCTCCGGCTATTTCAAACGAGGCGTGCCTTTGGAGGAGTAGGCGGAGGAAGGGCTTCCCCCCCGCTCGAGCTGGACCCAGTTGCATTTTTGTTTCTTGGCCGGGCAGCAAGAATTCCTGGTTCCACAGAGGTCTTGGCAGGCATCCGGGCAGGAGCCGGCGTGAGCCAAGGTTCCCAGGGCAACGGCGGTGAGGAGACCCAGAAGAATAGGTTTCATGGGCTGAGTATTGCGCAGGGGTTCAAGCCGTCAACGCGGGACCGGGGCGACCTGCCTGGCTTTTTCCAAAGCAGCAGCAGCTTCATCGGGACGCTTGAGTTCGGCGTAGAGGGCCGCGAGCAGATTCCAGCCGGCGCGGTTTTCCGGTTCCAGCTGGGTGGCGCGCTCGGCAAAGGGCACGGCTTGTTCAAACTGATCCGAGCCGGTCTTGGCGGTGGCAAGGTTGAGCCAGGCGCGGGCATCGGCAGGGGCCAGCTTGGTGGCTTTCTCGGCGGCGACTGCCGCAGTGGCGAAATCCTTGCCGGCATTGGCGCAGGCCGCCAGTTGGATCCAGGCTCGGGGATCCTCGGGGCCCTTGGCGGTGGCCTCTTCCGCGGCCTGCCGGGCCTTTTCCAGCTGGCCGCTGGCCAGCCGGGCGGCGGCCAGGATCGACCAGGCGCGGATTGATTCCGGATTCAGTTTGGTGGCTTGTTCCGCCGGGGAAACCGCATCCTTGAATTTTCCCAGCGAAACTAAAAGCTCGGCCAGTCCTTCGGCCGTATCGGTGTCTTCCGGATCAAGGCCGAAGGCCTCCTTCAATGCCTGGACGGCTTCGGCTTTGCGTCCCATGGAAAGCATCAGGGAACAGAGAAAAAGACGGGGTTCGGGATCCTTGGGTCCGTAAGCTGCCGCGAGCCGCGCATCGGCTTCCGCTTCGGAGGGGTGTCCCCAGGCGATGCGAACCATGGCTCGGCGAAGCAGCAGCCCCGGATCATTGGGATGGCGGTCAATGGCTGCGGAAATGGCCTTTTCGGCCTGCGCAAAATCCTGATTGAGCACGGTCTGTTCCGCGGAGGCCACCGCAGGGTCAAAAAACGGACTCCGCCCAGTCCACTTTTCGAGTTCACGGATCTTTACGAAGGAGTTTGGTTCAAGGGACGATTCGCGCAGGCGGATCAGCGCCGACCAAGGCACGGATTCCGAGCGGGCCGGCGCACCCCCGGACTTCACCGCGAGCGACCCCCGCGAAGCGACCCCGACCAACCGCCCTTGTTCATTCAGAATCGGGGAACCGGATTGTCCCGGCATCAAGGGCACGGTGGTCAGCATCGGCCGACCCGGGGAACTCGGAAGGGAACGGACCTTGCCCCGAGAAGTCACGGGAAGATTCATGGAAAGGGGAAATCCGCAGACCGCCAAAGGGTCTCCTGCGGAAGGCTCCGCCTCGGCCAGCCGGAGGAACATCTGATCCTCCGCCCCGGTCCGGAGGATCACCGCATCCGCCGAAAAATCCCCCGGGCAGATTTCCTTCACGGGAAAAATTTTCCCGTGGGCGTTCCGAACGGAAAGCTGTTCCCGCCCCGCCACCACGTGGGCAGCCGTCAGAACCAAGCCGTCGTCCGTGAAAAAACAGCCCGAACCGACGCAGTTGCCCCGTTCGTCGAGGATCTGGGCCAAGGCGAGGCTGAGGTGGGGAGCCGGCGCGCCCACGCTCATGCGGTCGGGCCGGAGCATGGCGGCCAGGGAGCCGGACAGGCGATCGCCAAGCGCTCCGGCTTTCTCGAGGGCGCTTTTGGCGGCCGGGAGCTTGTTTTGGTGGAGAAGGCTCCGGCCAAGAATTTTTTGGACTTCCGGATCCTGCGGGGCGACTTCCAGTGCAGAAAGGGCGGCTTGTTCGGCTTCCGCGTAGCGTCCCGCGAAATCCAAGGCCCGTGCTTTGAGCTTGCGGGCCTCGGGATTGTCCTTGTTCCACCAGAGGGCCTGGCTGGCGGCCACGACGGCGCGCTTGCCGCCCTCCCGCGGAGGCCAAAGTTCATCGGTGCTTGGGTCTTCGGCCCAGGCAGCGGAAAAAGCCAGCAAGCCGAGAAGACACGTGAGGAGCGGGAAGGGCCGCTTCATCCGACGGATTTCAGAGAAGGCTGCTCTGGCTGGCAGGGGGTTGGAGGCCCAGCACCTCGTAGGCCCGCGGGAGAGCCACCCGCCCCTGGGGACTGCGTTGCAGGTAACCCTCCAAGATCAGGTACGGTTCGTGGACTTCCTCCAAGGTGCCGGGCTCCTCGCCCACGGCGGCGGCCAGGGAATGAAGACCGGCCGGGCCTCCCTTGAATTTTCCTGTCAGGGCCTGCAGCAGGCGCTTATCCATCTCATCGAGTCCGTTTTGGTCGATTTCCAGCATTTCCAAAGCGGCGGTAACCGCATCCAGCCCGGCTTTTCCTCCGGAACGGGCCAAGGCGTAGTCGCGAACCCAGCGGAGCAGATTGTTGGCGATGCGCGGGGTCCCCCGGCTCCGGCGGGCGATTTCAGGAGCGGCCGAATCCTCCAGTTTGGTCTCCAGCAGTAGGGCGGAGCGGCGGACGATGCGGGTAAGATCTTCCACCGAGTAGTAGTCGAGCCGGTGGGCCACCCCGAAGCGGGAACGAAGCGGGGCGCTGAGCAGGCCGGCCCGGGTGGTGGCCCCGATCAGGGTGAAACGGGGTAAATTGAGACGGACCGAGCGGGCGGCGGGACCTTGGTCGATGACGATATCGATCCGGAAATCCTCGAGCGCAGGGTAGAGGTACTCCTCGATCACCTTGGAGAGGCGGTGGATTTCGTCGATGAAGAGGATGTCGCCCTCCTGAAGTCCGGTGAGGAGTCCGGCAAGATCCCCGGCTTTTTCGATGGCCGGGCCGGAAGTGGTGCGGACGGTGGCCTTCATTTCCGCCCCCAAAATGTGGGCGAGGGTGGTCTTGCCGAGGCCGGGTGGGCCGCTCAGGAGAAGATGATCGAGGGGTTGGGAGCGGGCCCGGGCGGAATCGAGCAGGATGGAGAGACGCTCGCGGAGCTTGGGCTGGCCGGCAAAATCCGCCAGACAAGCCGGGCGGAGGGACTGGTCGATGGCGTCCCCGGGTTGGGCCTCGGCGTTGAGCTTTTCCACGGCTTTGGCGGGCATGGAAAAAGATGGGCTGAAATCGGCGGCTTTCAAACCGGAAGGTGAGGCTTTTCCTGGGGACGAGCCCAAGGATTTGACCTACATTTGGGTTTCATGAAAGCGACTTGGGCCGCGGTCTTCGATTGGGACGGGGTGATTTTGGACAGTTCCCGTCACCATGAAGAGAGCTGGGAGCGTCTCGCGCGGGAAACCGGCAAAATCCTGCCGGCGGGCCATTTCCGGAAAGGTTTTGGCCGCCGGAACATCGAGATCATGCGGGATATGCTGGGATGGTCCCAGGATTTGGGAGAGATCGACCGGCTCAGCCGCCGGAAAGAGGAACTGTATCGCGAGGTGGTGGAGGATTGGGGCATTGATCCTCTTCCCGGGGTCAAGACTTGGCTGGAAAGATTGGCGGAGGCGGGGATCCCGTCTGGCATTGGTTCTTCCACGGAGGAAAAAAACGTCCGTCTGGGGCTAGACAAGTTGGGGCTGTCAGGGCTCTTTCAGACCGCGGTTACCGCCGAGCACGTGCAGAAGGGAAAGCCGGCTCCGGATGTTTTCCTGGAGGTGGCCCGGCGACTTGGAACCGTGCCCGAGCGGTGTGTTGTTTTTGAGGATGCCCCTGCCGGGGTGGAGGCCGGGCGGGCCGCAGGCATGAAGGTGGTGGGGGTGACCACCACGCATCCCGGCGGCCACCTGCAGGGTGTGTTCCGGGAAGTCGCCAGACTGGATGAA
>RGTE01000250.1 GCA_010025475.1 Verrucomicrobiota bacterium | reverse complement strand
TTCGATCTTGGAGCCGCCGTGGGACACAAGGCTAACACCGCCACCCAAACCAGCGACATGCTGGCGCTCCGCATAATTGATGAAGGGAATGTACGGGTCGCCCAAACGGAGATGGCTCCTGGCGCCTGGACGGGAACACAAACTTTCACTCGCAGATCCTTCACGTATCTTGGCATAGGCAGCGGACCGGTTCGGCTGAGGGTGGAGAGTTCGGCCGGCGCTACCTCGAGTGCAATATTTGTCGGTGCTATCGACAACATCTCCATTACTCCTTTTGCCGACAACCTAATCTCCGGTCCCACCAAAATCACCGCCACCACCACCATTCCCCCCAGCCGGGGCGATGTCGGAACGGTCGATCAAATTGTGGATGGGATCGATTTGAACAGTGATGGCACGAACGGATTTAGCCCGAATTCCAGTACCGGGGTCATCAAGCTGACGTTGGACAAGGCGTATGACCTGGAGAGCTTTATCTTGGCGAACGGGATCAACGGATCGGGAGACGGCATTAACCCCTTCAAGCTGGTTTTCAGAAACTCCGCAGGCGGCGTCATTTTGGAAAAGGATGGTCTGAATGCGACTGGTTCCGGCGGCCCGGCTCAGGAGTTCAACTTCTCCAGCCCTATCCTGGGGGTCAAACAGGTGGAGCTGGAGATTTTTGATGTATTTTTTAGCAGGATTGAGATTCGGGAGGTCGCTTTCCGTTCGGTGCCGGCAACCGATTCAGTTACCAAAACGACCCCTACCATCTCGGCGGCGCCGACGGCCTCCACCATCACCTACGGACAATTCCTTTCAGCGGTAACCCTGACTGGCGGCACAGCGAGTGTGCCCGGAACCTTTGCGTTTAAGACTCCCGCCACGATTCCCAACGCCGGCCTCGCCCAGAATTTCAAGGTGGTCTTCACTCCGACCGATACGGCCAACTATCAGAGCCTGGAAGTTGATGTGCCGGTCACGGTCAACAAGGCCACTGCCACCGTCAATATTTCCGATCTGAACCAGGTTTACAACGGCTCGCCCCGTCCGGTCACCGTCACCACGGTTCCCGCCAATCTGGCGGTCAGTGTGCAGTACAACGGCGGGACCACCGTGCCGACGAATGCAGGAAGTTATCCGGTGCAGGTGACGGTCACCGATGCCAACCACACCGGGGCCAAGAGCGAAGTGCTGACCATCTCGAAGGCCGATCTGTTGCTGAGCTCGTTGCCGACCGCTTCCGCCATTACCTACGGGCAGACGTTAGCGGATAGCACGCTCAGCGGTGGGCAAGCGAAGTTGGGAACGGATATTGTGGCGGGTAGCTTTGCTTTCACCACACCCACCACGACCCCGAATGCGGGCACTGGGAGCCAAGGGGTGACTTTCTCGCCGACGGACACGACCAACTACAATCCGGTGACCACGACGGTCAACGTGACGGTGAACACCAAGCCGCTGACGATCTCGGGAATCAGCGGCAAGGACAAAGTCTACAACGGCAACCGTACGGCGGACATCAACGGGCTGGCCGCGCTGGCGGGCAAGATTGGTTCCGATGATGTGGCGCTGACAGGAGCGCTCAACTACCAGTTTGCGGATCCCAACGTGGGCACCGACAAGGTGATCACCGTCAGCGGGGGATCGCTCTCCGGGGCTGCCGCCGCC
>RGTE01000249.1 GCA_010025475.1 Verrucomicrobiota bacterium | reverse complement strand
TTTTGCGGATTATTTGGGCGGTTATATCAGTGGTATAAGTGATCCAGCATGGCATTTGTTCCACGTGGAACAGGCCGTCCTTCCATTGGTTCAGGGTGAAAATATGATCCCCTTCCCGCTGGATGGTATCCACCAAAAAGCTGAAGTTGGGAGCAGGCTGATCCCCTTCCTGAGGCTCCAACTTTGAGAAGTCGATACTCCGTTTGTTGAGCCTGGGTGGTGTCCCTGTCTTCAGGCGCTCTACCTGAAATCCCAGCCGGCGGAGTTCATCGGAAAAACTACTGGAGCCGTCCCCCATCCGGCCGCCTGGGACATTGCGGTCGCCAACATGCATCAAGCCCCTAAGAAAGGTTCCTGTAGTAATCACCCCAGTTTTGCCATTATAGCGGATCCCTAAATTGGTGGTGATACCTTTAAACTCCCCCTGCTCAACCACGAGTTCAGCAACTTGGCCCTGTTTCAGGTCTAGCCTCGGCTGGTGCTCTAGGGTGTATTTCATCCTGAACTGGTAGGCCTTCTTGTCGCATTGGGCCCGGGGTCCCCTCACGCTTGGGCCTTTGCTTGAATTCAGCATCCGAAACTGGATTCCGGTGGCATCTGTATTCAGCCCCATCTCGCCGCCGAGTGCATCGATTTCTCGGACCATATGACCCTTGGCCAGCCCCCCAATGGCGGGGTTGCAGCTCATTTGGCCCACGCTGTCCAGATTCATGGTAAGAAGCAGAGTCTCACATCCCATCCTAGCGGACGCGAGAGCTGCTTCGATTCCGGCATGCCCAGCACCAACAACGATCACATCGTAGTTTTTTGGAAAAACGAAGTGATCGGCCGATTTCATGGGTCAAATTTTTGCTGAAGGAATTTTATCGGTAAAAACGAAGCTGTCAGTCGCTAGCCTGCCTGGATTTTTCGCTGGCTGGGCAGCATATCCGAGCGGCAAAACAAGAGCGATTCCGTATTTTTTATCTTGTTGTAGGCCAATTATTTCCATTACTTTTTTCTCGTCCCATCCGTTCATGTAGCAGGTCCCAAGGCCTTTCGATTCAGCGGCGATCACAAGGGTGGTAGCCATGATGATGGCGTCTTTCATGGCGTATTCCCGCTGCTTTTCCCCGAGGCCGTCCTGAAATCCCGGCGCGCTGGCGCGGATCCAGTCGGCAAATTTCTGCGGCCACGCTCCCTTGTCGACCCCGGTCTTAAGAATGGAGTCCATATGCTTCTCCCAGCCGCGGATCGAAACCGCAAAAACAAAGGTTACCGGTGCCTCCAGAATCTGCTTTTGACCCCAAGCGGCGGCGGCAAGAGCCTCTTTTTGCTCCTGGGAGCGGATCACCACCACCCGGGTCGGCTGGAAGTTCCACGAACTGGGGGCCTCGCGCATGAGGCCGATCAGCTCATTCAAAACGGGCTCGGGAATCGGATCCGGCTTAAAGGATTTAATGCTCCGGCGGTGACGAATGGCTTCAGCGGCTGTCAGGTCGGATTTACTCATCTCGGCATAATAACAGCAGGGGGAGGGGGAGGGGAGCAATTCGTGAAGGTTTACGTTTACGTTGATGAAAAAAGCCAACATCACACCGAGGTAGGAACGGGGCGCCGCCCGACCGAATGGATCATCCGCTGTCTCTTATACACATCTGACGCTGCCGA
>RGTE01000248.1 GCA_010025475.1 Verrucomicrobiota bacterium | reverse complement strand
TCCGGCCAAGCGGAACACCGGGGTAAACCAGCTTCCCATGGCGTTGGAGCGGATTGCGGTGGTCAGCTCATACATCCCTACGGTTAAGCCGGAACGAAGGGCGGTGGCCGCTTCGGTGATGAGCTGCTTGCCAGCATTGTTGTACGCGCTCTTGGCCAGGATCATCTGGGCAAGCGCGTAGTGGGAGCCGTTCCGCTCGTACACAAAGAGCGGGTGGGCGCCCTCCGGACTGCGGATGGCCATCGTCAGGGTCAGGATCGGGTCGTAGACGTCCAGATCCGACTCAGTGATGTCCAATGTGCCGCCGGCGGCGCGTACGTCATTGGCCGTCGCAAAGATCTTCGGCCGCTCCTCAGCCCCGTAGGGAAGTCTCTGCATGTACTTCTTCGCCATGCGGAGCAGGACGAGCTTGGCCGGGCTTTTCTGGTTACCGACCGCGACTTCCTTGCGGAAGACGATCGAGCCCGGGGGAAACTCGTTGGAGAGTTCACCGGTTTTGTTGGCAATATTGAGCCGCGGGATTTGGAAGTCAGAGGCGTTAATTTCGCCCTCGATGCCCGGCGTGACCAGGGTGAGGGGACGCTCCGGAATCTCCACTATGGCCGAAGTGGAGGCCGTCTCCGTGGCCTCCCCCGGCTTGGTGACCGCGGTGTTTATTTTGGTTGGTTTAGGGAACGTGGTTTTCACGATTGTTTTGTTATTCCTTTGTTTTTGTTTTTCTTAGTTGGTAGGACTCCTGGCCGCGCGAGAGGGCATTCGCGTCGTTCAAAGCGTCCTCCAGTTTGTCGCGTTCTTCTTGCTTCTGCCCTCGAGGAGCCTTGGCTGCGACTTGGTCCGACAGCTCCTTGAAATTGACGGTCACGCAGGTCATGAATTCCTCATGCGTCAGCTGGTCTTTAACCACCTGGTGCGCCTTTATAGCGTCGCTTATGCGTCTCGATCCCTGGACGGTGGTCAGGCTGTAGCCGGGAATTTCCCCGCCCTCCTTGGCAAACTCGACGTTGTGTTTGCGGACCGACCCGCACCAGGCCTCCAACACCGGCACCAGCCGCTGGGCTTGCGCCCGCTTTTCCGGGGTGGCCAGCTGTCTGGGGTGAAAGAGGTCGGGTAGCTGGGCGTCGTGGGCCAGGTCGTAGGACTTGGCCAGGGCCAGTGTCATTCCCTGGACCGCGTCGCAGGTGGCCAGCCGGTTGCAGTACACGCACTGGTCGCCGGGTTTGGCCATTTCGGGTGTGGCGACCTTGGCCCGCTCAATGATCGACTTGATCCGGACCTTCATCGTCCCAAGGTCCTTGGAACGCTCGAACTCGGCGGAGTCTATATAGTTGAGGCGGGGCTGGAGGATGTAGAGGACAAGCTTTTTGACGAATGGGTATTTTTCAAAGATGCCGATTGCGTACGCCCACATTTGAGGGTTCGTCTCCGCCGGGTCGACGGGGTTGAAACCAAACTTGAAGTCAAAGAGCGCAGCCTCGTCCGCAACGATGAAGAAGCGGTCGACGTAACCCCACTGGTCGAAAACCTCGAGCTTTTGCTCGGAGAGGTCCATGAAGTTGGAGTTTCTTGCGGTGTATTCGGCCTTCTTTTCTTCGACAAAAGATAGGCACTTCTGTACGAGGATCTTCTCATCGGAATCCAGTCCTTTCGTGT
>RGTE01000247.1 GCA_010025475.1 Verrucomicrobiota bacterium | reverse complement strand
CTTCTGGCCTGCTGCTACCTTAGTAGCGTGGGCACGGATCAGGATTATGCCAAGGCGATTGAGCTTTTGCATCACGCAGCTGAGGGAGGTGAGCCGCAGGCCTACTTGCAGCTATGTGTGGTTAACTTCCTCGGAAAAGGCACGCAGGTCGACTATGAGGAGGCAGAGCGCTGGGGAAGAAAGGCAGCAGAAGCTGGTATCGATAAGGGGCACCTTTTTGTGTTCTTATGCGAGGCTATTCCTACGGAAAAAAAGGGGGCTTCGGTCTCGACTGAAGCTGTTAAACATTTGGAGAAAGCCTCCGAAATGGGGTTGGCTGACGCCCAGTTTTATTACGGCCAATGTCTACTCGAGGGGCTACACGGCATAAAAAAGGACTACGTAAAAGCCCTGCAGCTTCTTAAACAGGCCAAGGAAAAAGGATACGAAAAAGCCTCCGCATATATACCGCTTGCTCAAGCTGAGGTGGATAAAGCGCAAGGCAAGTAAGAGCCTAAAACAGTCACTTTATCCATGCTTCATCATGGCGTGGAGAACAGCGAAGACGTAAGGGAGGACGGAGAGGACGGCGGACAGCCAGGAGATGAGGACGCCATAAGGTTCTTCGTTTACGTTTAAGTTTACGTTTACGAAATCCTGGGATTCGGGCCGTTGAAGGACGAGGGAGTCGAGGAGGTCGGAATTGGTCATTTGTGTTTATTGATGGCGATCAAGGCGGCAACCACCCAGACGCCAATACTGCAAACAAAGAGGAAAAAATTTACCCAAAAGGTGCGGCGCTTGATCTGCTCTTTGGTCAAAGGGGTATGATTCGTGGAAGGGGGCAAGCGGGAGGTGGAAGGAACTTCAGGATTCATCGTTTGGACATCGCGAGTAGGACAACCATCATGACGAGCAGATTCGCTAAGACGTATTGGGTCGTTTTGCACAACACCACAACGATGAAGGTTAAAGGTCTGGCTAGTCATTCCATGAGGGATGGAATTGCCGCTTACGCGGGGGAATTAAGATGAAGATTAAGATTAAGGAAGGCGGCCCGCCGGGACGTCGGCCCCTACCAAGCAAAAAGGTTACTTACCCCAAAACAGCCGCGTGTTTAGGGGTCGACCATCTGAGGCCGCGAAGCGGCCGGAACTGTGAGTGGTGAGTGGGGTTGAGGGTGAAGGAGTAGCTCCGCCCGGGTGGCTTAAAAATGAGGAAGGCATAGAAAATTAGGAAAAAGTGCAAAGGGGCAGGCGGGATATTATCGTTTACGTTTACGATTACGTTTACGACGGGAGATGGAAGTCGTCGGACGGGCGGAGGCGTTCCTGGTGGCGGAGGAATTTGAGGAGGTCGGGGTAAAGTTGGGTGGAGGCGCGGACGAGGTAGCGGAAGGGGGGCTCGACGATGGGGCGGAGGGATTCGGCGGGGAGATCGAGGGCGGGGAGCCAGCAGCGGACGGTGAGGCGGACGCCGAAGGTGGGGTCCAGCTCGGAGGAGATGCCGTGGAAGGCGGCGGTCTCCTTACGGATGAAGCGGCGGAGCTTGGGCAGGGAGCCGCGGGGGACATCGAAATGGAGGGAGCAGCCGAGGAGGAGGCTCTCGCCCTTGTCGTCGGGCATGAGGACGAGGTTGGCGTTGTTTTCCTTATCGAGCCGGAAGCCGGAG
>RGTE01000246.1 GCA_010025475.1 Verrucomicrobiota bacterium | reverse complement strand
CGACAACAAGAGCGTTGGCACCGGCAAGGCGGTGACGGTGAGCGGCTATACGATCACCGGCACGGACATTGGGAACTACACCCTGACCCAGCCCACGCCGACCGGCACGATCACGGCCAAGGCGTTGGCGGTGACCGGTGCGGTGGCTTCCCACAAAATCTACGATGGAACAGACGCTGCCGTGATATCGGGCGCCACCCTGGATGTCAGCGGGGTGATCGCCGGGGATACGGTGACCTTGGCCAACGCGACGGTGGGGACTTTCGCCCAAAGGACGCCGGGCAGCGCAATCGGCGTGAGTACGGCCATGACCCTGTCCGGGGCGGATGCCGGCAACTACTCGGTGATCCAGCCGACCGGTTTGACGGCCAACATCACGGGCAAGGCCGTAACGATCACGGGGGCGGTGGCCACCGACCGCGGGTATGACGGTAGCACGATCATCGCGGTTTCCGGCGGGACGCTGGTCGGGGTTTCGACCAACGATACGGTGACTCTGATCGACGCCAACGCTTCCGGCACGGTCGCCAGCAAAGTCGTTGGTACGAACAAGGCGGTCACGGTGACCGGTTATCTCTTGGGCGGGGCGGATGCGGGCAACTACTCCCTGACCCATCCAACCAACCTGACCGTCAGCATCACCAAGAAGACCCTGACGGTTACCGGAGCGGTGGCGCAGGACAAGAATTTCAACGGGACGACGGCGGCCTCGATCACCGGGGGCACGCTGGTGGGGGTGATCGCCGGGGACACGGTGAACCTGGTGGGTGGCGGCACCTTTGCCAGCGCGGCGGTGGGCACGAACAAGGTGGTGACGGCGGCGTTTACGCTGAGCGGAGTGGATGCGGGCAACTACAGCGTGACCCAGCCGACGGGCTTGACGGCCAACATCACGACGGGGCCGCTGCTGGCGGTGAACGACACGCTGACAATTCCATCCAATTTCGCGGCCTATACCAGCCAGACGGTTTCCCTGCCGAGTATCCTCTGGAACGACGGGCAGGGGCTGGGAACGCCGGCCTTTGCGATCCTGTCCACGGCCAACGGGTATTCGGCGGTAAGGCGCGGCAATGTGGTGACGGTGAGCCGGGCGGCCGGGCTGACCCCGGGTGAGGCGTTCCGGTACACGCTGACGCAGGATGTGGATCAAAACGGGTCGATTGATCCGGCCACGGAGGTGACCACGGGCATCGTGACTTTTGCAGCCGGAACAACGACGGCCGGGACGCTGAAGATGCTCGCAAGCGAGGTGAGGGGCGGCAATTTTGTGATCATCTTCTCCGCGATGCCGGGGACGAAGTGGCAGTTGCAGAAGACGGCCTCCCTGAGCTCGCCGCTGTGGGTGGATGTGGGATCGTCCGTGACGGCCGACTCCAATGGGTATGTCCAGTTCATCGATCCCACGGGGAATGCGATCTCCGGATTCTACGAGGCCTACATGGTGCCGTAAGGCAAACCCATTGGCATTAAAACCTCGATGGGTCCCGCGGGGAACGTATCCGGGAGAGAATTTTGGATTACTTGGAGCGGATTTGATTGGAGCTGCTGGCGTAGGGGTCCCGCAGAGGCCGGACATGGGAGGGTTGCGGGATGTCGTTGGGGTTGGGTTTGGGTTTCAGGGGTTTCAGGTAGTAGTCCCGGGCCTCGGAA
>RGTE01000245.1 GCA_010025475.1 Verrucomicrobiota bacterium | reverse complement strand
ACCGACGGCACGAACGGCGGCGGCCTGAACGTGAGCCTGTATGGGCCGTCCACCTGGACGCTGAGCGGCACGAGCACGATCAAGGGCCGGGTGATCATGAGCTCAGGCGGAGCCAACGGCATCCTGCGCAACACGGGAAACCTCACGGCAGGCGGAAACACCTACGACACGACCTTCCGCCTCCAGAATGGGACATTCGACAATCAAGGCCAGCTTACGCTGACCGGCCCGCTGGCGCTGGATAACAACGCCTCGCGCCTGATGAACAGTGGCACGATCGGCCAATCCGGCGGCAATCGACTCATCTTCCTCAGCGAGGGTTCGTCGGCCGCCAATTCCGGCGTGATCAATCTCTACGGCATCGCGGTCGGAGACTGGGGGGCCGACGGCGGCGCGGCGAACACGGCGACGTTCACCAACAACGCCGGCGGTGCCATCACAGTATCCGAACTGAACGTCGGCAAATACAAATACGGGACATTCAACAACAGTGGCGGAAACACGACGGTAAGTTCGCTGCTGGGCATCGGCAAGGCCGACAACGGCCGCACGGCGGCGGCGGGCACCAACACCTTCAACCTCAACAGCGGCACGGTAACGGTCAACTCGGGGGCGACCTTCCGCCTGGGAGCCTTCAACACGGCGAGTGGCGCGACGGGCATCTTCAATCTCGATGGCGGCACGCTGGCCACGGCGGTCGGGCTTATCGGGCCGGGCGGGACGAACAACACCGGCACGTTCAACTTCAACGGCGGCACGCTGCGGGGCACGGCCAACAACCTGACGCTGCTCGGCACCGGCCTGACGGCGGTGAATGTGAAGTCCGGCGGAGGCACGGTGGAGATCGGCACGGGCTTGGTCAACACGATCTCGGCCAACCTGCTTGACGGCGGCGGCAACGGGGGACTGACCAAGACGGGGGACGGCACCCTGGTGCTCAGCGGTACGAACACCTACACCGGCACCACCACGGTCTCGCAGGGCAAGTTGCAGATCGGCGATGCCGCCGGGTTGGCCGGCAGTCTGGGCGGCAATGTGGTGCTGCAGAACAGCAACAGCATCGTCTTCACCGCGACGGCCAACCAGAGCTATGGCGGGGTGATTTCCGGCACGGGCAAGCTGGAGAAATACGGCAACGGCTCCACCCTCACGCTCTCGGGCACCGGCAGCGTCATCAGCCAGGGCATTGATATCAATAACTCCTCCACGCTGCGAAACACCGGCTCCGCGACGGTTGGCACCACGACGATTTACAACAACGGCGGCGTGTTCAACAATGAAGGCACGTTCACCCTGAGCGGAAATCTTCAAAACGCGTCGTGGATTCCAAACGCGACGTTCGCCAACAGCGGCACGATCAACCAGACCGGCGGCAACAGAATGATCTTCCTCAACGAAGCAGCTTCCTTCGCCAACACGGGCACCATCACGGTCAACAGGCTCTCCGTCGGCGACTGGGGCAACGACGGCGGCGCGGCGACCACGGCGACGTTCACCAACGGTGCCGGCGGCAACATGACGATCACCGACATGTCTGTCGGCGGCTGGAAATACGGCACCTACAACAACAACGGTGGCAACCTGACCGTCGCGTCGACTCTCAATATCGGGAAGCCGAGCGATTCCCGGACGGCGGCGGCGGGCACCAACACCTTCAA
>RGTE01000244.1 GCA_010025475.1 Verrucomicrobiota bacterium | reverse complement strand
CGGCTTCCACCGTGAACAGGGGGACGTCGTGCATGCCGAGAATCCCTCCGACGAGCACAAAAAGGACGAAGGTGGCGGGAACTGTCCAGATGGCCCGACCTCCCAGCTGCACGCTGAGAAGACCCACGCTGAGCATGGCCAAGAAATGATCAAATCCGAGGGCCGGGTGGGTGAGTCCGCTAGTGAATCCACCTTCCTTCATGATGGGATGAGCCCAGGTGCTGTCGACTAGCAAAAGAGACAAACTTACGAAGGCAAGAAGCAGCCGGGAAAACTTCATTACCAATCAAAATTAGATCGCTACCGAACGGGTAGCAAGTGTGGCAGGACCTTTCCGTTGAAGTCGAAGCGAGATTATTTCTTCCGGGCCTTTTTCTTCGGCTCGGGAGGGATGGCCATTTCCTGCATGGCGGAGACGATGATGCCGATAAAAAGGTTCAGGACGGTGAAGGTGGTGATGATGATGAAGGGCACAAAAAAGAGCGGAGCCCACGGGTAGGGTTCCATCACCGCGCGGGCGATGTCGGCCCAGCCTTCCAAGGTGAGGATTTGGAAGAGAGAAAAGAGACTGCCCCCCATCGATCCAAACCATTCAGGGAATTTTTCTCCGAACAGGTTGGTGGCCAGAACGGCCGAGGTGTAGAGGAAAACGGCCATCAGCAGCATCACGCCGCTCAGGCCCGGGATGGAGTGGAGAAAGGCGGCCACCACCCGTCGCAGGGCGGGCACCACGGTGAGAAGGCGCATGACCCGGAGAACGCGGAGGGAGCGAAGCACGGCCCACGGGCCGGCGCCGGGCACGAGAGCGATAGCTACGACCGCAAAATCGAAAAGGTTCCAACCGCTTTTCCAGAAGGCGAGACGGTAGACCAGGAAGCGAGAGAGGATCTCCGCGCAGAAGATCACCAGGCAGAGCTTGTCGAGAAACAGCAGGGTGTGGCCGTGACGAGCCATCAGGCCGCGGTCGGTTTCCAAGCCGAGAACCAATGCGTTGAAGAGAATGACTCCGACGATGAAATGCTGAATGCGGCGGGATTCGATCCATTCGGCTAGGCGCAGCCGCCATGGTTCGATGCCGCGGCGTTTTTTTAGGTCGATCAGGTCTTGGTCGGACATGTCCTTGGAAATCGTAGATTTGGGGCAAGCAGAGTCAATGGACGGAGGCGGGAGGCGGGAATTTTAGGAGATGCGAGATAGGGGAGAGATTAAGATGAAGATTAAGATTAAGTGAGCTTGAACAAAGAATCTGAAGGCAGTTCGGGTTCGACGGGGAGTTTGAGGAGGAAATTGTCGGGGGCGGGAAGGAGTAACGAAACTCCTTCCTCAAAAAGCCATTGCTCGGCCTGGTCGGGGGAGAGGAGGACGGGCATGCGGCTGTGGACGGAGCCGACGAGTTGATTGGGTGCACAGGTGAGGATCGTGAAAGTTTCCAGCGGGCCTTCAGGGGAGTTCCAGCGGTCCCACAGACCGGCCATGCAAAAGGATTCGTGGTCAGGCCGCTCAAATCGCCAAGGGATCTTGCGGCGGCCCTGGGTTTCCCATTCGAAAAAGGAGTCGGCCGGGACGAGGCAGCGGCGGTGAAGAAACGATTCGCGAAAAGCCGGCTTTTCCCCAACGGTTTCCGAGCGGGCGTTGATGCACTGGAGGCCGATCTTGGGATCTTTGGCCCAAGAGGGAATC
>RGTE01000243.1 GCA_010025475.1 Verrucomicrobiota bacterium | reverse complement strand
GAGCAATAGGCGCTGCCTACAAGGCAAATCACTAATCATTCAAAGTGATGAACCATTAGTGGATACCACAGAAAAGCTTGCCGTGATTGGTTATGCCGATGCGGGACTAGAGCCTGGACAGATTAGCTTCTGGGAAAACTGGCGCTTTGCTCACATTAGGCAACTGGAAGATTTCGTGCGCAAGAATCGACCAGTGTTCATCGTCATTGATAGCCTTACCTCCTGCCTTTCTGGCATGAATGTAGACCTGACTAAAAGCAGTAGTGGTGACGTGATCTATGGACTAAGGGACTTGGCTAATTCCTACCAGTGTTCTATTGTCATCCTTCACCATTTGAACAAAAGCGGAGGACTAAGGGACAGTAGTGCATTTGTTGACAACGTGAGTGAAGTGGTTAAGTTCACTCGCATTGAAGGGAGCTATGACAATAACCAATTTTGCATCGAATGGCTCAAGAGCCGCGCCGGTCTCAGTGGTAGGCACATCCTTATCAGGGAGCCAATCTCTTATGGCTGGCGCTATGGCGGCCCACTTGGGGGCAGTCTAGAGGAGCTTGATTCCGTGGTTACAGCCCTTGCAAGCCGCCGGAATGAAAGGCTGTCCTGCCGTCAAGTGGCGGCCATTTGTGGATCGTGGGACGTTAGTGGCACTCGCAAGATGCTGGAACTGGCTCGTAGGCAAGGGCTCATAACGTCATCGTGGCAGTTAGGTCCCAATGGCGAAAGGGAAAGGCTGTATCACGATTGGCAGTGGACGCCAGGGGAACTAATGCCAGAGCCAATAGAGCCTGCATTAGAAGAACCAAGCGACGACGATTATTTCTAACCACAAGGCCCCGTGAAAGCGGGGCTTTATTATGGGAATAATTGCTTTTCCATTGTGGCCATTATTTACGATCGTGGGTTTGACAAAGAGGAAGAAAAGAAGCCTGTAGAGACTCAGGAAATCCCGACCAAAGCTGAAGAAAAACAAAAGCCTTCTAGCTTCACGGACGATTCTGCGTCCCAGTTTCGGGGATTTGGGGCCTGACGGCCCCCTTTTTTGTGCTTTTGCCACTTGACAAACAGTGTATGCTGGGAACGGAACCGAGTTCTGCTTGATTCCGGCTTAAGCAACTTTCGCCTAAGCGACTCTCGCTGCCCGTTCAGCCAGAGCCGACAGGCGAAACGGACGACGGGCTTTAAGGACTTCACGATTGCTTCAATCCTCTGACTTCCTGCTAGCCCTTGCGCTCCACCATCGTTTCGACTATCATTCAGGGGCATTCCCTTCCTTCATGGCCCTTCAGGCGCCTAAAAATCCAGATCGTCTTCCATCGTTAGAGCACAATGGGCAAGAAATTACAGTGCTTAGGCACTATGGTTTCTCGCTAGGTGGTTCACCACGAATGCTTTATGCAATGAAAGACAACAATGGAGAAAGGCACTGGAGGCGCACCTTGGAGGAAGTCCAAATCCTCATTGAACGCAATGCCTCCCCTGACTGAATTTGACCAAGAGCAAGGCTTGATTGATCTTGAAAGCCTGATTGGAGAATTGGCAAAAATCAAGGAAGACCTTAAGGCCAAGGAAGCCTTGGAGGAAGAAAACAAAGCCAATCTCCATGAAGTAATGGGCGCTCTCGCCCTTACCACTCATTCCACCTCTAAAGGCACTGTTCGCATTCAAGCCGGTAGGGGC
>RGTE01000242.1 GCA_010025475.1 Verrucomicrobiota bacterium | reverse complement strand
CGGAAGCCCGGGCTTCCGGGGTGTACCAGAACTTCAGGTAGGCCTCGGCGAGATCCTCGTTTCCGTTTTTGATGGCGTTCTTCTTCACCACCGCCACGGGGGGCTCTGCGAGGATACTGGAGGGCGGAATGATGATTTCGGTCTGTCCGGGAAACTCGGACTCAATCAGTCGCGCTTCGTTTTCCCAGGCCAAGTAAACGTCGCCGATTTTCCGTTTCACAAAGGTGATAGTGGAACCCGTGGCCCCGGTATCCAGGACTGGGGCGTTACTGTAAAGCTGCTTGATGTACTCCTTGATCTTCGTCTGGTCCCCCTTGAACTCCTTCTCCGCCCAGCGCCAGGCCGCGAGAAAGTTCCAGCGGGCGCCTCCCGACGTTTTCGGATTAGGGGTAACGACCTGCACTCCCTCCCGGGCGAGGTCGCCCCAGTCCTTGATGTTCTTCGGGTTGCCGGGTCGGACCACAAAGATGATGGTGGACTGGTAGGGGGTACTGTTGTGAGGCAGGAACGTCTGCCAATCCTTAGGTACCGATTTACCCCGGGAGACGATGTTGTTGATGTCGCCGGCAAGGGCGAGGGTGACCACGTCGGCGGGTACGCCGTCGATCACCGAGCGGGCCTGCTTGCCGGAACCGCCATGGGATTGGTTGATCTTCACGTCCTCCCCGGTTTTTTTCTTCCAGTAAGCCCGGAAGAGCTCGTTGTACTGCTCGTAGAGCTTCCGGGTCGGGTCGTAGGAGACGTTGAGGAGTTCCCGCCCGGCCTGGGCGGTGAGGGCCAGGGCACAGAGCCCAGCCAGCAAGGTCAGTTTGGGTTTCATGATGTTTTTCCTTTTGGTTTGAATTGGGGTTAAAAGAACAGCTGTAGCCTTGCCGTAAAGGCGATCTCATCGTTGGAGATTGAATTGCCCTGGCCGGGGGCGTTATTTCCGGTCCCACCCGCAGAGCCACCGGAAGAAGCAGGTCCAAAATTACTGGAGTAGTACCAGGGCGTATAGATGACATTGAAATAAGCCCGGATGTTTGGATTCAGGTACCAGTTCAGGCCCAAACCGTACGAATTAAATCCTCTAACGTTGCTCGTCGCATTACCACTCGCAAAAGTGTTGGAACCTCCGGGAGTCGGTTGGCGGAAAAGGTCGCTATCCAGCTGCAATTGGTCAGCCCGAAACGCGACCTGCCACAAACCCACGGCATCGGGATCGTCCGATTGGAAGAAGTCAAAATTGTTCTTCGGAACCAGACTATCGAAGCTGTTGTCCTCTCCGGTGATGTTGTACGAGAGAGTGGCTTGCCAAGCCCAGCTGGTATCACGAATTTGACGCTGCTGGGTCGCATCCCCGGTGTTCAGGGTTAACCCTTGGCTTTGAACGATATACTCTGCCTGAATTCCCCAAGGGCCGTAATAGTAAAAGGCCTGGGGATTAATGCGGTAAATAAGCCCGTTTCGCTGGGTTGCACTATTCCAGGTAAAGACGGTCACGCCAGGGTCGGATGAAAAAGAATTTAATCCGTTCGAAATAGCGGTGCTTCCCGGGGCATAATCATCGGCGTTGGCGTATGTTCCGGCAACGCCGAAGCCCAATCCCGACAACTCGTCCGCATCGTTGACAAATGGCCTTGCAAAAAGGCGTGCGGCGAGCCCGTAACCATCCTGGGTATCGGTGGTTTGGGTGTAGTTGTTGGG
>RGTE01000241.1 GCA_010025475.1 Verrucomicrobiota bacterium | reverse complement strand
ACGAAGTTCCAAAATCGCGTCGGCCTGCCGGTCGCTCAGCTTGTATTTCGCGATCAGCTTTTCCTTGGCGATGGCGCGATCCTTGGCGGCCCGGATGATCTTCACGAAATCATCCAGGTTCGCCAGGGCCTTTTTGTAACCCTCCAGGATGTGGGCGCGGTCCTCGGCCACCTTGAGATCGAACTTGGTCCGCCGGATCACCACCTCGCGCCGATGCTCGAGATAACAGATCAGCATCTCCCGCATCGGCAGGAGCTTTGGCCGCCGCCCGTCGAGGGCCAACATGATCACCCCGAAACTGCTCTCGAGCGGAGTGTGCTTGTAAAGGTTGTTGATGATGACCTTCGGAATCGCGTCCCGCTTCAGCTCCAGCACGATCCGGATCGATTCATCGGACTCGTTGCGGGCATCGCTGATTCCCTCGAGCTTCTTCTCCTCCACCAACTCCGCCACGCGCTTGATCAGCTCCTCCGGGTTCACATTGTAAGGAACCTCGGTGATGATCAGCTGGGACTTGCCGGAGCGCCCTTCCTCCACAGAGACCTTGCCGCGCAGCTTCAGCGAGCCGCGGCCCGTCTTGTAGTAGTTGGCGATCGACTCCTTGCCGCAGATCAAAGCTCCCGTCGGGAAATCCGGGCCAGGCATGATCTTGAGAATCTGCTCTGCGGTAAGCTTCGGGTTCTCGATCAGGGCACAGATCGCATCGATCGTCTCCCCCAGATTGTGCGGCGGAATGTTGGTGGCCATACCGACCGCGATGCCCGTCCCGCCGTTGACGATCAGGTTCGGAAAGGCGGCCGGCAGAACGACCGGCTCAGTCAACCGCTCGTCGTAGGTGGGAACGAAGTCGACCGTGTCGCGGTCCATGTCCGACATGAGGGCGGCGCCCAAATGATGGAGGCGCGCCTCGGTGTATCGCATCGAGGCGGGCGGATCCCCGTCGATCGAGCCGAAATTGCCGCGTCCCTCCACCAACAAATGTCGCGTGCCCCACCACTGGCCCATCCCAACCAAGGTCGGGTAAATGGCCATGTCGCCGTGGGGATGGAAATTACCCATGGTCTCCCCGACGATCTTGGCGCACTTCACGTGCTTGCGATTGGGCTGCACCCCGAGGCCGTCCATCGCGTAAAGGATGCGGCGCTGCGATGGCTTCAATCCGTCCCGGGCATCCGGCAACGCCCGGGAGATGATGACGGACATCGAGTAATCGAGGAACGATTTCGACATCTCCTCCGCAACGTTGATTGGGACAATGTTCTCTTTCAGCAGGGCCATAAATTTTGGGTTCGGCTAGATGTCTAGGTTGCGGACGTTCAACGCGTTTTCCTCGATGAACACCCGGCGCGGTTCCACCTCATCGCCCATCAAGGTGGTGAAGATCTCGTCGGCCTTGGCCGCATCGACGAGATCCACCTTCAATAGCTGGCGCTTTTCGGGATTCATCGTGGTCTCAAACAGCTCCTTGGCGTCCATTTCACCCAGACCCTTGAAGCGGGTGATCTGCACTCCCTTCTTCCCGACGTTCTTCACCCCCGTGAGAATCTCGGCGATGGAAAAGATCGGCGTGCGGTTCGGGTTGGACTTCTCGGGTTCCCCTTCGACCAACTCAAACAGAGGCTTGTCCTGGGCGGAGTAGTGCTCCATCTCCAATCCCTTCTTCCCCAACCCCTGCAGGGCCTTGGCCAAGCTGGCGGCCTCGTAAATCT
>RGTE01000025.1 GCA_010025475.1 Verrucomicrobiota bacterium | reverse complement strand
GACCGCATCCTTTTTCCAAAACGGAGGTTTAATCCTATATGGCACCAAAAACATTAGAAAAGAGCGAGAAGGCGGAGGGATCGAAATCCGCGGAACGACGCAACCTGGATCTGGCCCTGCAATCGATCGTCAAGGCCTACGGCGACAACGCGATCATGCGGTTGGGAGACGCCAGCGCGAAGCTGAAGATCGATGTCATTCCCACGGGCTGTTTTGCGATTGATGCGGCTTTGGGAGCGGGGGGCTTTCCGCGGGGTCGGATCGTGGAGATTTTCGGGCCGGAATCCTCCGGAAAGACGACGTTGACGTTGACGGCGATTGCCAATGCCCAGAAACGGGGCGGCACGGCGGCCTTCATCGACGTGGAACACGCCCTGGACCCCGTCTATGCCAAGAAGCTGGGCGTGAACATGGATGAGCTGCTGGTTTCACAGCCGGATTCGGGCGAGGAGGCGCTGAATATTGCGGAGACCCTGATCCGCTCCAACGCCTTGGATGTGGTGGTGGTGGACAGCGTGGCGGCCTTGGTGACCAAACATGAGCTGGAGGGCCAGATTGGGGATGCGACGGTGGGGGCGCAGGCTCGGTTGATGAGCAGTGCGATGCGGAAGCTGACGGCGCTGATCAGCCGGGCACGAACGGTGTGTATCTTCACCAACCAGATCCGGGAGAAGATCGGGGTGATGTTCGGGAACCCGGAGACGACGCCGGGCGGCCGGGCGTTGAAGTTCTTCGCGAGCGTGCGGGTGGACATCCGCCGGATCAACGCGATCAAGATTCCGGACGGGACGGTGATCGGAAACCGGACGCGGGTGAAGATCGTGAAGAACAAGGTGGCGCCTCCCTTCACCGAGGCCGAGTTCGACATCCTTTATAACGAGGGGATCTCGAGGGAAGGATCGCTGATCGATGCCGCCATTGAGCACAATGTGGTGGAAAAGAAGGGGGCCTGGATTGCCTACGAGGGCAAGCAGCTGGCGCAGGGCCGGGACGCGGCCAAGGAGGAGCTGAAGAAGGATCCGGCGCTGTACGCCCGGATCGAGAAGGGGCTCCAAGCCAAGCTGGCTGGGAAACCGGCGGAGAGCTCCGAGACGGTCGTGGTGGGGGGGAAGAAGTAGGGAGAATAGATCCCAAGGCGGCCTTCTATTCGTTTACGTGGATGTCCCACGTGAACGAAAAGCTTGGGCGGACAAATGGTGGTACCCGCCATGGAGAGAATCAATCGCTTCCGAAGGCCCTTTTTTATAAAGGGCCTGGCTTCACGTTAACGTTCCCGTGAAGCCTTCACGAAAGTGGAGATTACGCCGCTTCGATCTGAACGTTGAACTGGAAGCTGCTGTCCTCGCCGCCGAGGACGAGTTTGTTGGTCCCGGGTTGAAGGGGAAGGACCATATGATCCGATTCGGTGCCGATGGCTTGGCCGTTGAGGATGGTGCCGAGGGTGCTGCCACGGTCCCGGATGACGAGTTCCGAGCCAATCCGCTCGATGGCGCAGTGGTTGCGGGAAATCTGGTAGGGGTACTGGTCGCGCAGGGACAGGTCGTTGGCGGAAAGGATGTCCGCTCCTTCGCCGGCTTGACGTCTTCCGATGCGAAAGGGCAGCCGATCGAGAACAACAATCTCCGGGGCACCGGCCTTGCGTGTTTCCTTGGTGCCCGGAGTCAGGGTGATCTTGGGGAGGGGGTGGATGGATTCGTGGGTTCCGGCCGCCGCACCCTGTTCGAGCAACTGGTGAACCTCCTTTGGCGTGACTTTGCGGCTCTCCAGCTCCCGGCGGAGGAGCTCGTTGGTGTTGCGGAGCCGCTCGAAAAAGGAGGATAGAAAGGGGGCCAAGGCACTGGGATCGGAAAGGAAGAGGTCGTTGAACTCCTCCACATTCATGACGTGGAGGCGGGTGGGTTCGAGAGCCCGGGCGGTGGCGGAGCGTGGTTTGTCGTCCAGAAGAGCCATTTCGCCAAAAATGTCCCCTGGAACAAGGTGACCCAGGGGAATATCGCCTTGGCCGCCCACATGGATGGAGATTTCGATCCGGCCTTCGAGGATCCGAAACGCCTCGTTACCCTCCTCCCCTTCGCGAAAGATAAGCTGGCCTTGGGCGAAGGATTTTTCGCGCATATGGCAAAAGGGTGAACCTACCCAACACAGGGGTCAAGGGTGGGCTGCGGATTAAGGCTGAAATTTTTCCGGGAATGGGGCAAAGTTAAACCATGGGAGAGGGAGGCGACCGCGGATTTCTGTTTCGGGCCCTGGGTCTGGCCCTGTTGCTCATGGTCGGTTGGCGTTTGGCCAGCCATGGGGGAATCCTTGCCGGGGGGGATCAGATTTTGTCGAACCGGGAGGCCATGGCGGGACTAGCCCCCTGGGTGCTCCTGGGATTGTTTTTCCTTCGTGGACCTTTGCCGGCCCGAAAAAGTGCGGCCCGGGTGGTGGGATTCCAGTTTCTCAATCTGGGTTTTTTGGTCGGTGCAGTCGTTTATGGCCTGGCGGCCATTCCTTTGGAACTACCGGCTCCGGAGGCGGGGAAAGAGCACGCCCCGGCGGAATCGGACTGGCTGGCGCGGGATCGCCTTCGCGAAATCAACCTGCAGATGGAGGAGCTGGAAAAGGCGTCCGGTGAGGCCGTGCCCTCTTCGGAGAATCCCGCGGAAGCCAAGCGCCAGGAGGCCCGGAGGCAGCAGCAGATCGAACTGATGGAAAAGTTGAGGACGGAACGGAGCCGGCTGGGTGACGAGCTGAACCGGCGGGGCAAGGTGTTTGAGGAGAAGCAGGAACGGGAACGGGAGCAAAACAGGAAGCGGCTGGCCCGGGCGCAGACGGGGGCGGGAGGAGCGGCGGTTATTTTCGTGCTGATGGGGCTGCACGGGTTGTTGGCCGGGTTTTTGTTCCGGGGCGGCGGTCCTACTCCGGGTGGGTTTCCCGTGGTCTCCAGCAGTGCCGGGAAGGTGGAGAGTTCCGTGCCCGGGGCTCTCCGCCCCAAGCGAAGCTTGAATTAGCGGGTCAGGATTTTTTCGCGGACAAAAGCGAACGTAGCCCTGCCAAGGTAAAGGAGGTGTCGTGCCCCGGCTGGCCGGGGGCGGCAGGCTCATCGAGATGGACATAGAGGAGCCGGGAACCGAGGGCAGGCAAGGAAAGCCGGGAGGCGGTGGCGAGAGGCCCGGACGCCTGGATGGCCAGGCGCATATGCGGCAGGGTGAGGAGGGGCTCGGCCAAACTACGGAGATCGCGGGGGCGGCGGGCCAGGCCGACAATTTTGTAGACGGCGGCACGGGTTTTTTTGAACTCGGAGAGCAGGCGTTTGAGGCGGAGAGGGGTCAGCTTTCTTTTGAGGGAGTGGGAGGAGAGAACGAGATCCCGTTTGGCGCGGCGAAGGGCCCGAAGAACGCGGCCCAACCGGGGGAGGTTGGTCAATTCGAGATCGACCGCATCTGCGAAAGGCAAGAAGGCGAGGAAGAAAAGAACCCTTTGCCGAGAACGCCAGTTGAAGGAACCGCCCTCTTCCCGGGTCCGAAGGGTCAGAAGGATGGGAATCTCCTTTTTGGCCATCGCCTGGAGGACTTTCTCCGGCTCCACGCCCTTGGAGAGCAGGAGGTCCAGACGGATTTCAGCAAGATCGATTCCGGTCGGCGGGTTGGCCAGATGCCGAAGGCCTTCTTCCGTGGAAATCGTGCCAACCGTTAATGGGTTGCTTTTCCATGAGATAGCCCGGCGCGCAGGCGGGGTGACGGAGGTTTTGATATCTCCAATTGTAGGATTCTTCTTCAAGCCTAAACCCTAGCTTTTTCAGTTTTTCTTGCAAGAAAATATCCCTTTTAAGATATTGTTCGCAGATTGCATATTTCTTTAGGGATAATCCATTCCCCGCTTTTAATTCTCACGGTTGGAACCGATGGAAATTACTTAATTTCCGATATTTTTTGACATAAAAGCCTGAGGCGCTCGGTGAGGCAGGCTGTTTCGAGTAGTTTTTGGCGGCTGCCCGGATCGCGAAGGAAACAGCCGGCCACCAGATCCACCAGTGCGTGATGATCTTCCAGGTGACGCAGAAACTTTTTCATCTCCCCGAGTCCGGCTTCTGCCGGAATTTCCAGCCGATCGAGATGTTCCAGGATTTTGGCCGCGAGTGCATCCCGCACCACGGTATCCGAGGGCGGCGTTGGCAGGGGATCCTCCAACGGCTCCGGGGCGGCGATCACATAGGGCCGGGTCTGAATAAGATGGTCGATTTTAACCCTGGTCAGGCCCTGAAGAATCAAATTGGAGGTGCCGTCCGGCTGCTGGACACAGGAACGAATCAAGCCAAGTCCACCGACCCGCGAGGCCGGCCGGTGGGGATCTTCCATGGCGACCACAAACATGCGGGACCCTCCCAAGGCCTGCTTTAACATCTCCCGGTAACGGGGTTCAAAAATATGGAGGGGCAACAAGTGATGCGGAAAAAAGACGGTTTGAGGGAGAACCATTACCCCCACCTGTTCCGGCAATGTCATTCTTCTTCCCTACTCCTCTTGGAGCCTGTTCGATAGGGGGAAAAGGGGCTTTTGGTGGTTGACGGAAGACTTTTTCTGTAAGAGACTTACTTTTTACACATTTATGTTGGATAAGCTTTTTCCCTTTCTAGAGAACGACATGGGTGTCGATTTAGGCACGGCCAACACTTTGGCCGTGGGTGATGAGGCCAAAAGAATGTTGGGTCGCACCCCGGGTTCGATCGTGGCCGTACGCCCCCTTAAGGATGGGGTCATCAGCGATTTCGAAGTCACCGAGGCCATGCTCAAATGCTTCATTGAAAAGGCGACCAAACGTCAAAATCGTTGGCGCCCGCGCCCCCGTCTGGTGATCGCGGTTCCCTCGGGAATTACCGAGGTGGAGCGTCGTGCGGTTTGCGAATCGGCCGCCCACGCGGGGGCCCGCAGCGTTCGACTGATTGAAGAACCGTTGGCCGCCGCCATCGGGGTGGGCCTGCCGGTTCAGGACGCCTCGGGGAACATGATCATCGACATCGGCGGCGGCACCACGGAGATGGCCATCATCTCCCTGGGAGGAATCGTTTTCAGCCGTAGCGTCCGGGTGGCAGGTGACGAACTGGACGAGGCCATCATGAACTATCTCAAGCGGGCCTATAACCTGATGATCGGGGAGCGCACCGCCGAGGATATCAAGGTGAAGATCGGCTCGGTCTATCCGATGGAAAAGGAAACCTCGATGGAAGTGCGTGGGCGTGATCTGGTGGCCGGCCTTCCCAAGACGTTGACGATCACCTCCCAGGAGGTGCGGGAGGCCCTGCTGGAGCCCATTCAGATCATTCTGGAAAGCGTGCGACTGACCTTGGAACGTTGTCCGCCGGAACTTTCCAGCGATTTGGTGGAGCGGGGTGTGGTGTTGGCAGGGGGCGGGGCGCTGCTCCGGGGATTGGACCGGCTTTTGAGCGAGGAAACTGGCCTGCCCATCCACGTGGCCGAAGATCCGCTGAGTGCGGTCGTGGAAGGAACCGGCAAGGTTCTCGATGAACTGGAGTTTTTGACGAAGCTGACCATGGCGGATGGACGGGGCTAACCCGTTCCCTGCCAGCGGCTGAAGTCCAAATCGCCTCCTTCCCAGATGTCACGGACTTGGATGTATCTTGGCTCCGCTGCCGTGCTGGCCGCCGGGGTGATCACCATTTTTTTTGCCCCGGTCACCAACCGCTGGACGGAACGGATCACGATCGAGACGATTTCCCCCTTGGCACGGGCCTGGGCCGGAATCCGTGACCGCTGGACGGATTTTCGCCAAAGCCTGCGGCAGTACGATGCCTTGGAGGAGGAAAACCGGAACCTGCGGGCGGAAAACGTCCGGTTGCAAACGGAAATCCGGCAGATGGATTACCTTCGCACCGAGAACGACCGTTTTCGTGAAATGTTGGGATTCCGGGACCAGCAGTCGTTCCGGCTGCTTGCCTGCCGGGTGGTGGAAAGGGATCCATCCAACTGGTGGAATTCGGTCCTGGTGGACCGGGGGTGGAAAGATGACCCCAACCTTTCGCCGGACCAGCCGGTGGTCACGCCCCGGGGCGTGGTGGGAAAAACCGGAACGGTGGGCCGCTCCACCACCCGGGTGATGTTGATCTCCGATGAGAACTGCAAAGTCAGTGTCTTGACCGAGGGCTCCGGCGCCCGGGGCATTTTGCTGGGGGATACCCCGCTCAACGGAGGACAGCCGGTCTGCCGGATGACCTTTGTGACCCGTGAGGCGAAATTCGAAGTGGGGGAGCGGGTGCTCACCACCGGACTGGGTGGAACTTTCCCCCCCAACCTTTTGGTGGGAACCGTGAGCGAGGCTCCCCCAGTGACTTCCGAAAAGAACTCCGGTCTTTATCGCGAGGGGCTGGTCGCCCCGGCTGCCGATCTCAACGACCTTCGCGATCTGTTCATCCTGACGGGATCGGCCCCGGCCAAGAAGTGAAACCGTTTCTGCCCCGCCTTTTGCTGCTTTCCTTGGGGGTCTGGATTTTCCGGGCGGTGGGGCCCGAGGGGTACGGACCCTGGGCCCTGGGGACCAATCTGCTTGCCGCGGTGGCGATTCAAGCCGGCCTTGGTTTCAGCCCGATCGGCTTGGCGCTCTGGGCGCTTTTGGCCGGCGCCTTCTGGGACTTCACCACTTTTTCCCCGCTGGGTCACCACATGCTCGTGCTGGGTTGCATCGGTTTTTTGGTCCGAAGCCAGAGGGGTTGGTGGAAAGGGGCCTCCGCGGGTGAACAGGCCGCGGGTTCCGTCCTGGCGGCGGTGGCCTTCTTCGCCCTCGACCGGTTTTTGCACCTGCTCGAAACGCGCTCGTGGGATTGGCCGTTTTCCCTGAGCGTGGCTTTGGTGCTGGGGGGACTCGTCAACGGGCTTGTCTCCGTGGTTATGGGATGGTGGTTGGAACAGGAGAACCGCTTTCCCATGCCTGTCCGGGGGCACCGGAGGATTTCCTGATGCTTCTCGCCCGTCCCACCGCCAATATTCCCCGGCGCATGCAGGCCGCCATGATCGTGGTGGCGATGGCCGCCGGAATCCTGCTCCAGCGTCTGTTCGTCGTGCAGATCATGGAAGGGGAAAAGCACGCCCAAAGCCTGATTAACCAGACGACGATTCCGATCCTGCTCCCTCCTCCCCGCGGCCTCATCCTCGACCGCAACGGCATGGCGTTGGCGGAAAACCGGGCCCGATATGACGTCGACCTTTACGTGCGGGAGCTTTCCGGAAACTACGCCCGGGCCCACCGGGGACGTCTTCCGATGACCTTGGTGGAAGTGGGGGTCGGGGAAAAGCGGCGTAAACAGAAGCAGGTGGATATCGACCGGATCGTGCAGGAGACCGCGGCCGAACCCCTCCGCAACCTGGGCATCCAGCTGAACTACGATGTGGAGGAGTTGCGCCGCCACGCCAACCAGAGGCCGAACACGCCTTTCCAGCTGGCGACGCAGATCGATTTCGCGACGCTTTCCCGGATGTCGGAACGGGATCCGCGGATTCCCGGGGTCGATGCGGCGGCGCGGCCGGTGCGTTGGTATCCCTACGGGGCGCTCGCCTCCCATGTGCTCGGCTATGTGGGTGCCCCGGAAGAACAGACCCTGGAAACCTTCCAGCCGGAGGTCATCGGCAAGGAGGGAATGGAGAAAGGCTTCAATGCGGACCTGGAGGGCGTGCCCGGGGGAAAAATTCTGAAGAAAAACAACCTCGGATTTATCATGGAGGAGCAGGGCTACCAGGCGCCCCAGCCGGGAAAAAATGTCTATCTCACCCTCGATGCGCGCATCCAGACAATTGCGGAGGGGGTGATGCGGCGGGTGGGGCGAGGAGCCTGCGTGGTCATGGATCCCAAAAGCGGCGATATCCTCGCGCTCGTTTCCGTTCCGAATTTCGATCCCAACAGTTTTGTGCCCGGAGGGACCGGGGAGCGGGCCGACTGGAAGCGGATGCTGGGGGACGAAACCAAGCCGATGCTGAACCGGTCCATCGGGGCGTATGCCCCTGGGTCCACCTTCAAGACGCTGACGGCGCTTTCCGCGTTGGAAAATCCGGCCGCCAAATTCACCCCGCAAACCGTCATCCACAGCCCGGGATCCGTGTATATCGCCGATCGTTGGTGGAAGGATTGGAATCCGGACGGCCAAGGTGACATTACCCTCAAGCGGGGTTTGGCCATGTCCTGCAACACCTTCTTTTACCAGTTGGGGGTCCGCACCGGGATCGATTCCATGACGGAAATGGCCAAACGTATCGGCTTTGGGGAGAAAATGCTGCTCGGACCGGATGGAGAGTCGATCCTGGCCGGGGAAGATCCCGGAACCATGCCCGGCAAAAAATGGATGGAAGACCGGATGGCCGAGCGAAAGAAAAAATACAAGGAGCAGATTGAGAAGTGGGTTGCCGACGGTCGGCCCGGGCCCCGGCCCACGCCTCCTCCCGTCGAGCGGTGGAGCGACGGTCATACGGCCAACACCTCCATTGGCCAAGGCTTCGTGCGGGTGACCCCGCTGCAGATGTCCGTGATGATGTCCGCGGTGGCAAACGACGGGACGGTTTTCCGTCCCCGACTGGTGCAGGGGGTGGCGCTTTCCACGGAGACGGGAGTGAAGCCAGTGCGGGAATTTTCCGCCGCCGTGAAACGGGGGGATTTGGGGGTAAAGCCGGAGAACCTCGCGGCGGTACGGGAAGGGTTGCGGGCGGTGGTGATGGAGGGCACGGGCAAAAATGCCGCCGTGAAGGATGTGGAGGTGGCAGGCAAGACGGGCTCTGCCCAGTTCACCACCCGGATCGGCGGCGGCTTGGTGAAGGACACCCGCACCTGGTTCACCGGCTTTGCCCCGTTCAAGGATCCCAAATACGTGATCACCGTGATCGTGGAGGGTGGGGTTTCGGGGGGCAGCACCTGTGCCCCGCTGGCCTCGGAAATTCTCTTCAAGATTTTCGAAATGGAAAAGGGAGTTCCGCCCGCTTTGGTGTATCAGGCCCCGGTGGTGGGCCATTTCCACGGAGTGACGGCCTCGGACGGTTCCTATGTGCCCGGAGCCGGACCCACGCCCACGGATGACACGGATGGAGACGGGGGGGTGTTTGGCGGAATTTTCAACTGGTTTGACGAGGGTAACAACAGCGGGGGGGGCGGGCGCGGCCTGAGGAGGAATCGCTGATGGCCAGGCACCGCATTTTTTCCGGCATCCATTGGCCGAGCCTCTTCCTGATGCTGGGGCTTTGCACCGCCGGTATCCTGATCATTTACAGCGCCACCCACGGCAGCGAGATGGCCGACCTGAAGAATGCGGCGATCCAGCAGGGGGCCTGGGTGGGACTGGGCTTGGCTTGCTATTTCGCCTTGGCCTTTTCCGACTACCACCGCTGGGTGGCCCAAGGATGGGCTTGGTTCGGGGGTGGTCTCTTTTTGCTATTGGTGGTCCTGTTGTTTGGTCGCGAGGTCAATGGCGCCAAAAGTTGGCTTCGGTTTGGCCCGGTGGGATTCCAGCCCGCGGAGGTCATGAAACTGGCCTTTTTGGTGGGAGCCACCGCCTTGCTCGTGACGATGCGGGAAAAAATGGAAAAGTTTCGGACCGTTCTTGCCCTCGTCGGCCTGGCCCTGATTCCGGTTTTCCTGATCCTCAAACAGCCGGATCTTGGCTCCGCGGCGGTATTTTTGCCGATGTGCTTCGGCCTTTTGTTTGCCGGGGGAACCCGGTTGCGTTTCCTGCTGATTCCCGCCGGGATCGGTTTGGCCGGGGTGTTGGCGATCTACCTTTGGGTCGGACATTTCGGAAAAGAGCTGCCGTTTCTTAAGACTTACCAAAACAACCGCATCCGCACCTTCTTCGATCCTAATCTGGATCCCTTGGGCGCGGGCTGGACGATCCGTCAGTCCATTATCGCGATCGGCTCGGGTGGTTTTGGGGGAAAAGGGTTTTTGCGGGGGGACCAGAACATGTACGGGTTTCTTCCCAAAAACATCGCGTACAACGACTTTATCTTTTCCGTGCTGGGCGAGGAGTGGGGTTTCTTGGGGGGGTCGTTGCTCATTTTGGGGGAGGCGGCGCTCCTGCTCTGCATCGCCTGGATCGGGATGCGCGCGCCTGATCTGCAGGGACGCCTGCTGGCCGGCGGCGTGCTCGGCATGCTCTTCACGCATTTTTTCATCAACGTGGGAATGACAATCAAGGTGGTACCCATCACCGGCATTCCCCTTCCTTTTGTCAGCTACGGAGGAACCTTCCTGGCCGTCTGTATGGCCGCGATGGGGTTGATGCAAAGCATCTGGCGGCAAAGGCGCCTGGGCTGACGCGCCGCCGCACGAAAGGAAACCACCCATGATTCTGGAAACCATCAAACGACTGTTCCGGGGCAAGTCCCGGGAGGAACGCCGCAGCCTGCTGATTTCAGTGGAGCCGTTGGAAAAGCGGGTCGCCCTGCTGGAGGGCGGGGTGGTGGAGGAGTTCTCCATCGAGCGGGAGGGGGACCGCAGCATCTCCGGCAACATCTACAAGGCACGGGTTCACAATGTGGAGGGGTCCCTGAAGGCCCTCTTTGTCGATATCGGCCAGGAAAAGAATGCTTTCCTTCATTTTTGGGATGCGGTGCCGGCGGCGATGGATGAGCAGGTGGAGGCGGTGGAACGTCGGGGCGGACGGGCCCGCAAACCGCGGATCACCAGCAACGACATTCCGAAGCTCTACCCCGCCGGGGCCGACGTCATTGTGCAGGTCAACAAAGGCCCCATCGGCACCAAGGGCGCCCGGGTGACCACCAACATCAGCTTGCCGGGCCGATATCTGGTGCTCATGCCCTTCGGGGAGATGAGCGGGGTTTCCCGCAAGATCGAGAATCCTGAAGAAAGGGCGCGTCTGCGGAAAATCCTGCAGGACCTGGATATTCCCGATGGCATGGGAGTGATTCTCCGCACCAACGGGGAGGGGATGCAGGCCCGGTATTTTGTCCGCGACCTCGCCTTGCTGCTGGAACAGTGGCGCCGGGTGGAGGAGGGCATGAAGACCAAGACGGCTCCGGCCGTGTTGCTGGAGGAGCCGGATCTGGTGGAGCGTTCGGTGCGTGACTTCCTGACCGAGGAGGTGGACGAGGTTGTCGTCGACAATGACGATGCGGACAACCGCGTTCGAAACCTTGTCGGCCTGATTTCCAAGCGTTCCCTGCGAAAGGTAAAACGCCATCTTGCGACCGAGCCGCTCTTCGAGGCCTACGGGGTCAACCGGCAGATTGAAAGCGCCCTGCGCCGGCAGGTCTGGCTGAAGTCGGGTGCCTCGCTGGTGATCGACGAGACGGAAGCCCTGGTTTCCATCGACGTGAACACCGGCAAGACCCGCGGGGGCAAGGATCACGATGACACCATCCGGAAAACCAACCTGGAGGCGGCCGAGGAAATCGCCCGGCAGCTCCGGTTGCGGAACCTTGGCGGGCTGATCGTGATCGATTTCATCGACATGCGTTCGCGGAAAGATCAGAACGCCGTGTACGAAAAGTTCAAGGAGTGCCTGCGCCGGGACCGTGCCCGGACCCATACCCTTCCGATTTCACCGCTGGGACTGCTGGAAATGACCCGGCAGCGGGTTCAGGAAAGCATCCGGCGGGCTGTTTACATGGAGTGTCCGTCCTGCCGCGGGAAGGGAATGGTGAAGTCCCATGAGACGATGAGCGTTGAGATCCAGCGGGAGATCAGCCGGCTGCTCCGCAAACATCCGGACGTGCATGAAATCAAGGTTGTCGTGCATCCCGGCGTGTTGCATCGGCTGCGGACCGAGGACGATGAATTGCTGGTGGAGTTGCAGCGGCGTTGCGCCGGCAAATTCAGCTTCAAGGCCGATCCGAGCGCCAACGTGGAAGACTTCAAGATCGTGAACGCGGCGACCGAACAGCCGCTGGAGTGACGGTGGAGACCGGACCCGGCATGCCGGGACCCGCGGCCGGAACGGTTCGCGCCGCCGGGTTGCGGGCGGGTTTGGAGCAGTCCGAAGTTGCCCTCGGCCCGGAGGTTTCCGCCTCCGCCCGGCTGGACATGTACCGGGAATTCCTCCGGCTGGAGGAAAAGCGGCTTGAGGAACAGGCGCGGGCCGGGATGGCGGGCCTGGATTTGGCCCACCGGAGGTCCGAACTCATCACCACGGTGCTGGAACGGCTCTGGGAGCAGGCGGGCGGGCCGGCGGCCGGCGAT
>RGTE01000240.1 GCA_010025475.1 Verrucomicrobiota bacterium | reverse complement strand
AAGAACCCGCCGCTGCCATGGCACCGTCACCATCACCCGGAGACCGTGCTCCGCCGCCTGATCCAAAAACCAGCGGGGGGGAGGATGGTAAACCCGGATGGTGTTAAAACCGGCGGCGGCGATCAGCCGGAAATCCCGTGCCGCCTTCGACGGATTCCCCAGATGATCGTCCCCATCCCGGAACGGCCCATAGGTGACGCCTTGAAGGAAAAATTTGTTGTCCCCGGAAAAAAGAAATTTTCCCCGTGCCGCCACCCGGGACCCGCTCAAGGCCGAGGGCTTGGCCTTGGCCTCCGGCGCCGGCAAGTCCGGAAACAAGGGGATCGGGGCGGTGCTCACTCCCGCAGCTGACCGTGCCCGGTCACCACGTATTTGTACGAAGTCAGCTCCTCCAGCCCCATCGGGCCGCGGGCGTGGATCTTGTCCGTGCTGATCCCGATCTCCGCGCCGAATCCGAACTCGCCGCCGTCCGTGAAGCGCGTGGAGGCGTTCCAGTAGACCGCGGCCGAGTCCGCCTCGCGCAAAAACCGCTCCGCCGTCGCCCGGTCCTCCGTGACGATGGCATCGGAATGATGACTGCCGTGGCGCGCCAGGTGCTCCAGTGCGCCGTCCAACCCGTCGACCACCCGGATCGCCATCGTCAGATCGAGGTACTCCGTCTCCCAGTTGGCGGGCGGGGAAAGTTTTTCCCCGGAGGCCTTGGCCGCCGCCTCGTCGCCGAACAGCCGCACCCCCCTGGCCCGGAGGGCCTTCACCAGGCGGGGCAGGATTTTTTCCGCACCGTCCCGGTCCACCAGCAGCGTCTCTGCGGCGTTGCAGGTGGCGGGCCGCTGGCATTTTGCGTTCACCACGATGGCCTCGGCCATCGCCGGATCCGCCGCCCGGTGCACGAAAACATGGCACACCCCGTGGAAATGTTTGATCACAGGAACGCGGGCGTGCTGGAGGACCGTTTCAATCAACCCGTGGCCGCCACGCGGGATCAACAGATCCAGTACTCCATCCAACCGGCACATCTCGGGAATGCTTTCGCGGCTCTCGTCCTCGATCAGGGCCACCACCTCGGCAGGCAGCTTTTTCTTTCGTGCCCCCTCCCCCAGCGCCTGGGCCAATTCCCGGTTGCTGTGACGGGCCTCCCGCCCGCCCCGGAGCAGAACGGCGTTGCCGGTTTTCAGGCAAAGCACCGCGCTGTCCACGGTCACGTTGGGGCGCGACTCGTAGATGATCCCGATCAAACCGATCGGCACACGGACCTTTTGAATTTCCAGCCCGTTGGGGCGTTTCCATTTCCGCACGACCTCGCCCACCGGGTCCGGCAAGCGGGCCACCTGCCGCACGCCTTCCACCATGTCGGCAAACCGTTTTTCCGTGAGCTCTAGCCGGTCCAGCAATGCACCGGTCAACCCGGCCGTTTTGCCTGCCTCCACGTCTTTCCGGTTAGCCCCCAGGATTTCCTTTTTCCGGGCCGTTAATTCATCCGCCATCGCCAGAAGCAGGGTGTTCTTCTCATCGGTGGAAAGCACCGCCAGACGGCGTGACGCCTCTTTCGCCCGGAGGGCGAGATCCCTCACCCCGCTCATCGGGCGATCCAGGTTCCGGGTGCGGATGTCTTCACGGAATCGGCCAAAACGTTGCGGCGCCGGCCATCGGCGATCAGCACGGGAACTCCGCGGGCCAGGGCGATGCGCGCAGCCTCCAGCTTCGAACGCA
>RGTE01000239.1 GCA_010025475.1 Verrucomicrobiota bacterium | reverse complement strand
CAGGCACCCAGCATCCAGGCACGGGGGTTGCCCGAGTCGATCCCCGAGTGGGGTGGTGATCTGCAGCAGGCCCTCACAGCGCTGCCCACCGGCATCTGGTGGACGGCGCTGTTCCCGGGGCTGGCCCTGTTTGTGCTGGTGCTGGGGCTGGCCTACAAGGCGGACGTGGACGATGACCGGGAAAGCCCGGCCTACGTACTGATGCGCAAGCTGGAGGAAAAAGGGGCTCAGGTCGACTACCACGACCCCTATGTGCCGGTGATCCGGATGACGCGGGAGCACCCGGAATTTGCGGGTAAAAAATCCGTAGGGATAAACCATTCCTGCGATTTGATCCTGATCGTGACGGCCCACGAGAGTTTTCGAAAAAACGACTTCTCCAAGGCAAAAGTTCCGGTTGTCGACACCAGAAACTGCATTGAGCCAGGCAAACGGCCCAAAAAATATTTCCGGGCTTGAGGTGCCGCCGAAGCTCCAGGATAGATCAGCCGACAGTGCGGCGGCGTTGGTGATCGACGGGAAGCTGGTGGCGGCGGCGGAGGAGGAGCGGTTCCGCCGGCAGAAGCACTGGGCGGGGTTTCCGGAGCAGTCGATCCGCTGGTGTCTGGCGTACGCGGGGTTGAAGCCGGCGGAGATCGACGCGGTGGCGGTGAACCGGTTGCCGAGGGCGAACGCGGTGCGGCGGCTCCTTTATCTCCTGGGGCACCGGCCGGATCCGCGGCTGGTGCTGGAGAAGATCCGGAACCTGGGGAAGGTGAAGGGGACGCAGGCGGAGCTGGCGGCGATGTTTGCGGGGCAGGGTTGGCGGGCGGAGTGGGTGCCGGTGGAGCACCACGAGGCGCACCTGGCGTCGGCGTACCTGGCGTCGCCCTTCGAGGATGCGGCGGTGGTGAGCGTGGACGGGTTCGGGGACTTTGCGAGCACGGCGTGGGCGCGGGGCAAGGGCGGGAGGATGGAGGTGCTGGGGAAGGTGTATTTCCCGCACTCGCTGGGGGTGTTGTACACGGCGGTGACGCAGTTCCTGGGGTTTCCGCACTACGGGGACGAGTACAAGGTGATGGGGTTGGCGCCGTACGGGGAGCCGCGGTTCCTGGAGAAGATGCGGGAGCTGGTGCGGCCGGGGCCGGGGCCGGGGTATGCGCTGAATTTGAAATATTTCCGGCATGACCGGGAGGCGAACCTGTACCGGTGGGAGGGCGGGGTGCCGGAGTTATCGGACCATTTCAGCCCGGCGCTGGAGGAGCTGCTGGGACCGAGGAGGGGGAAGGGGGAGGAGCTGACGCAGCGGCACAAGGATTTGGCGAGGAGCGCGCAGGCGCTGTACGAGGAGGTGTATTTCCGGATGTTGAACGGGGTGGCGGAGGTGACGGGGGAGCGGACGCACCTGTGCGTGGCGGGGGGCTGCGGGCAGAACTCGGTGGCGAACGGGCGGCTGTACGGGAAGACGCCGTTTTCGAAGGTGTACGTGGCGGCGTCGGCGGGGGATGCGGGAGGCGCCGTAGGCGCGGCGTTGGCAGTTCACAGGCGAGGAGAAAAAAGCGAGAAGCGTTCGTCTACGTTTACGTCGGGCGTTTACGAAAGCGCGAAGGAGCGGTGGGTGATGAAGGGGGCGGGCTGGGGGCCGGAGTTTACGGAGGAGGAGATTGGGAGGGTGGTGGAGTCGCGCCGGGCGGACATTGAGAGGGAGGGATGCGTGGTGGAGCGGTATGGGGACGACGGGGAGATGTGCGGGCGGGTGG
>RGTE01000238.1 GCA_010025475.1 Verrucomicrobiota bacterium | reverse complement strand
CGCCCGCCAGCGCCGCTCCCCCGCGATCAGCTCATACCCTGCCCCGCTGCCCGAGCGGCGGACGATGAGAGGCTGAAAAATGCCTTTGGCACGGATCGAGTCGACCAATTCCGCCAGACTTTCCTCCGCGAACACCCGACGGGGCTGGAACCGGCTGGGGCGGATATCGCCGATGCCCAGTTGCTGAACCCTCTCCCCCTCCTCGGCGCGGACCTCGGGCGAATCGAGCGGCGGTGGCACGGGCTTGCTCGTGCCCAAAAGGGCGCCCAATCCTCTTCCCAAAGGTGCCTTGGCCATTCTTAAGACGGTAAGTTTCCGACCCTGATCGTCAATCCAACCCCCCAGCCCGTTAAAATAACCTTTGAAGAATTAGCGGTAGGGTCGACCGTCCCGGTCGACCGATGCAACGACAGACATTCGATGATTCACCCAACCATCGGCTGATCGAGACGATCAGCCCTACCAAGACTCGCTGCCCAACGGCATCACCGGTTTATTTCTTCAAATGGATCGTCAATTCCAACTCCGGGGCGTTCAGTTCGAATTTGGCGTCGCTGAAATCCGCCGGCCCCATGAACCCGGTCGCGTCGTTGGAGAAGCCCCACGGCTCCTCGGGTGAGCCCATAAATCCTGTTTTCAGTTTCCCATCTCCATCCAGGTCCTGAAAAACCTTGATGGCATAGGTCCCGTAAGGGACGGCCGGAAAGCTGGCGCTGACCTGATCCCCCTTGGCGTCCACCACCCTCGAAAGATACTTGGGGGTGTCAAAGGAGCCGGAATCAAAATCCTTGGCATTTTTCTCCAGCGCGATCCGGACCTGGCCCTGTCCGTTTTCCACCCCCTCGACCTTCACATTGATCGTGCCCGACTTGATTTCCTGGGCCAGGAGACAAGAAGTCATCCCTCCCGCCAAAAACAAAACAGTCCATCGTTTCATTGTTTTTCCTCCATTTCCACGGCGGCGGCAAAGCCTCCGCGGGTATTGATGGTATTCAAGGCCACCGGTTGCCCATATGTCTCGTTGAAAAGATCGAGGCTCTCGGGATGCCGTGCGATGAACTTCATCCAGGCCACATGAGCCGGCGACCGGGCAAACGCCTGCAAAGCCTCCCGATCCCTCCAGTAACTCACGAGGATAAGGCGCCGCAGACTGCTGATCCCCGGACAAACGCCCCGGCACCCGTCTGCCTGGCGGGTAAAGCGGACAAACGAAACGATTTGCCCCCAGAGAAAGAGGAAGCCGCGGAGATTCCTGGCCGCCAGCCCCACCACCATGGTGCAGACTGGCGTGTCACCCAGATGGGGCTTGTGAATTTGCAGGCTCATCCGCGGGTCGCCCGGTATCCCAGCAACCGACGCCGACGAATCAGGTTGGCCACCGGAGCAGGCACGTTCTGCTCCCAGCCCTTCTTGCCAGAGCGGATGTTGCGGAGGATTTCAGAACTCGAGCATTGGGGCAGATCCTTTTCCGTCCCCCCCAAGTCAACGATCCGCCCAGTTCGGACCAAAAACTTATATACCTCTCGGGTTGGTTCCGGCACGGTCAGGGTATGGCCGGTCACGAAGGCCCCGTTGGCGGGATCGTATCCGGGATGAACCAGTAATTTGACGCCGGGAAGAAACAACCGTCCCATCGCCTCCAAAATTCCGCCGGGCAGGTCGCTGTAGAACTGCTCTTCCAGCATTTTGCTTAACAATGGAACGCCGATCACGAAACCCACGCTGCCTTTGGTCCGCTGGG
>RGTE01000237.1 GCA_010025475.1 Verrucomicrobiota bacterium | reverse complement strand
TCATCGCCAAATTCAACCAGCTCCGCGCCGCCCGCCGCGCCACCCAAGGTTTCCTCAAGATTTTCCGCGCTTCTTCCGAACCTTTGGAGGTGTATCTGGCCGGCCGGTCGGCCGGGGAATCACCCCAAGCCGCCGTCTATCAGGCCGGCGCAAAGGAACTCTGCTTCCACCTGACCGGTTCCTCCACGATCGACTCCACGCTTTCCACACGCATTGCCTCCGCCCGCCCGATCGGGGAAACCTCCATGAACTCCGTCCGCTCCGCCATGGAGCGGGCCGTGGGCGAGGAGTCGCTCCGACTGGAGTCCAACCTCATCATTCTCGCCACCGCGGTCAGCGGCGCCCCCTTTCTCGGGCTGCTCGGCACCGTCTGGGGCGTGATGGACGCGTTCAGCGGCATCGCCCAGGCCGGCCAAGCTAGCCTCGCCGCCATGGCCCCGGGCGTCTCCGGCGCCCTGATCACCACCGTGGTCGGCCTGCTCGTCGCCATCCCCGCCATGTTTGGCTACAACTTCCTCACCACCTCCACGCGGAGCTTTATCGTGGAGATGGAAAACTTTGCGGCCGAGTGCGCCGCCGTCTTCGAGCATCGTTTCACCTCGCCCCGCTCATGAGGCGCTCCTCCCGCAGTCACCACGGCACGGTCCTGGCCGAGCTGAACATCACCCCGCTGCTCGATCTCGTTTTCGTCCTGCTCATCATCTTTATGATCACCACGCCGCTTTTGGAGCAGCAGTTGCCGGTGGACCTTCCCAAATCCTCCCAATCCGCCTCCTCCAACCTGCCGGATCCGAAATCCATCCTACCGCTCACCATCCACAAGGACGGCACCGTCATGATCGGCCAGGATTCGGTCGGCATGCAGCAACTGCCGGGGGTTCTCACCCGTCGTAAAAATGCCGACCCGGAGCTGGTTGTTTCCCTTCGGGCTGATTCCTCTGTCCCCTACGAGACCATCTTCCGCGCCTTGGAGGCCGTCCGCTCCGCCGGCGCCCGCCTCGATCTCGCCAACCTGCCGGACCGCCCGCGGTGAATCGTCCGGCGCGCCCTTTCCGGCGCACCGTCCTCATCGTTGCGGCCATTCATCTCGGCCTGATCCTGGTCGTCGGACTGCCTTTCGCCACCTGTCAGAAGCCCAAAAAAATCAACGTACTTTTCTGGAAGCATGCGAGCATCCCCCTGCAATTGCCAGAAAAAATCGCCAAATCTGATTTGGAAAACATTTTCGCCCTCAGAATTCGAAACTAATAAAACATATGTTGCAAACCCGACGAAAATCGCAGTGCTACAGGTGATGAAATTTTTTCTACCAATCTTTGTCTTGCTTACAGATTGTGTGACCAACAAAAATGCAAGCGCTGATATGGCAACAACTCCATGCATAGTTTTGCTGAGCATTGTTGCAGCGATGAGAACTGAAATTATCAGTACTTGAAAACGAAGCATCTGGTCAAGCCCCAATAAAAGAAAATAGACGGCCCCAAACAAGATTGCCGTTGCGAAGAATTGACTTGGAGATGCAAGAAATGAAATCTTGGAACCATAGCCCCAAAGTGGGTAGGTCGAAGCGGTCATGACTGTAAAAGTTGCAAAAAAAGTTCTGAGTAACGACTTCGAAAATCTATTCACAAAACTCCAGGCGACTGCAGTTATGAGTACGGCAAAAACGGCAGGCGCAAATTTTGTCAAAACAAAAAAGACTGAAGCATCAACAGATTCAAGAATTGTTACATCAGCCTATGATTACACAACAAAACCTAATTTTGAAA
>RGTE01000236.1 GCA_010025475.1 Verrucomicrobiota bacterium | reverse complement strand
CATCCACGACTTCACCTCCGAATATCTGAACCAGACCCTCGACGAGGGCTCCAGCCTGCCCGTTCGGCAACTTCTTTCCCGCCGCGCCCGCAGCGGCGTTCAGGATCAGGTCGTGGTCCTCTGGCGGGACCTGAACGATTTCGCCACCGATGCCCGTTCGGACAGCTACGATGCCAACGTCCGCTGGCTGGCCAGCCGCCCCTGGATCCGGGTGGTCACCGCCGACCAGATTGCCAACAACGAGGTCTCCTATGTCGGCACGGACGGCAACACCTACGGGGAGTGGGGGGCCATCGACCGCGGCTCCCCCACCCTTGCCAATGTCGCCAAAGACTGGGTCGACTGGGCCAGCGGGGAGAGTTACGACAACTGGTTCAACGGCGGCAACAACCGGCCCGGGCTGAAAAACCAGAAGTTCGGAGGGACGGCGGCTGCCAGCTTCGGCCAGGTGGGGGACAACACCGGGCAGGCGGATCAGGCCTGGCGCGGGGTGAGGAACGTCACCACAAATTCCCTGAGAACTTTGGGGGACAGCACCCTCCACGCCGCCATGTTCCTCAGCGGGTTCCACAGCACGACGAATGCGACCGACCTGACCAAGTTTAGCACCGGGGTCTACATCAATCCCAACAACGGCTCGGGCCAGACGCTGGCTCCCTTTGCCCGGAACAGCCAATCCCAGGCCCGCTTCGCCAAGATCTACGAACGGGTCCAAACTTGGGCGTCCACAGCAAACTCCACCACCCTCACCAACTTGGCTACGGACGTCGATCTCGACGGGGCCAATGAATACCTTCTCTACAACAGCCGGCTTTTCGGGGTCTTTGAAACCAAGGGCGGCCGGATGACCGCCGCCTGGATGCGGGATCCCGCGAATGGAAAAGTTTGGCAGGTCGCCGGCAATTTTGCCGCCTACAGCAATACCGACACCGAAGATGAGGGTGCGGACAATGCCACCGCGTACCGCACCAGCGGCTTCAAGGACTGGTGGCTGATGCCCAGCGCCGGCACCGGCAACCGGGCTTCCGTGAATGATGCCTACACGGCTGTCGCTGCCGTCGGCGCCACGGGATGGACTTTCAGCAACCAGTCCGATGTGACCAAGACCATCACCCTCGCCTCCGCAGACGCCAGGGCTTTCACTGCCAGCTACACCCTGCGGAGTCTGAACAAGGCCTACATTCGTTTTGGCCTTTCGCCCAACCTCGAGGATCTCCTGCTCCGTGGTCAAACCGGCCTCACCAGCGAAGTCCTTTCGAACACCAATCGGCGCCTGGCCCTGACCAACAACGCCTCCTCCGGAGTGGTTCGCGCCTTCGTTGAGGTGTCCTCCGGGGGCGTGATTAAAACCGATGCCACGGATCTGGCCTCGGCGGGCACCACCGTCAACATGAGGAATCAGGCACAGACCCACCAGGTGGAAGTGGAATTGAGCGGTAACGCGGTGATCACCCTCGGCTTCGACAATGGGGTGGACGCCCCGCCCTCCACCGATGGCATTCTCGACAGCTGGTGGGGCCAGTACGGCATTTCCGGCACCAACCGGGTGGCCACCGCCGACTTTGACGGAGACGGGGTCAGTAATCTTCTCGAGTATCGCCTCGGCTCCAGCCCAGCCTCGGCCTCCAGTACCGGCCCGGCCAGGCGGTGGTGGTGCTCACAGCAGGCCTGCATCGCGCCATGCCTGAGTGGCCCGACGGGCTTGTGCCTCAAGCGCCCTTTTTGCGCCGGCTGATCTACGCCGAGCGGCTTGCCAAGGCGCAGGGCTTG
>RGTE01000235.1 GCA_010025475.1 Verrucomicrobiota bacterium | reverse complement strand
GGGTTCACGGTGCCCCTATCTACTATCTCCCAGAATCTATCTTCTTTTTTGCGAAGCAAAAAAGACCGCATCCTTTTTGAAAAAGCGGGGTCTTATCCTTTATGGACAGGTGGCGTGCCTGAGATCAGCCGATTTTTCGGGATCGTCATCCGGATGTATCCGGAGACGGGGGAGCCGCACCATGATCCCCATTTTCATGCCTACTTTCAGGGGGCCACCGCCGTGTACGCCATTTCCCCGGTGAGCCTTTTGGCAGGAGGGTTGCCGCCGAAGCAGTCGCGTTTGGTCGAGGCGTGGGCCGAGATCCACAAGGAGGAGTTGCTAGCAAACTGGCACGCCTTGACGGCCGGTCGGCGGGCGGATTCCATAGATCCGTTGTCATGAAGCCGTCGCATCTCATTTGCCGGGTAGTCCGGTTTCGCCACGGGGGAGGAACTGTGTTGTGGGTGGGGTTTGATGACGGCACGGAGCAGAGGGTGGATTTGGGTCCCATCCTGCGCGGGGAGCTTTTTGGGCCCCTGCAAGATCCGCAGGCTTTCGCCACCGTACGCCTGAATGAAGAGGCAGGGACTTTGCAGTGGGCCAACGGGGCGGAGCTGGATCCGGAAACGCTGCACGACTGGCCGGTGCATGGACCCAGGTTGGCGGAACAGCTGGCGAGGGCGGAGGCGGTCTTACAGGAGGAAGCGGCTAAGCGGGCGAGTGTCAGGAGGAAATGACCGAAGGACGGATTCGGAAAGTAGATAGGAGTTAGCAGATAGAAGACAGGGGTTCACGGTGCCCCTATCTACTATCTCCCAGAATCTATCTTCTTTTTTGCGAAGCAAAAAAGACCGCATCCTTTTTGAAAAAGCGGGGTCTTATCCTCTTTTTGAAAAAGCGGGGTCTTATCCTAGATGGGCGATGGGCAGGAACAGGGTTCCGGGATTCCCCGGATTATCTTGATCCGAGGACAGAGGGTGATCCTGGATCGGGATCTGGCGCGGCTTTATGGGGTGACGACCATGGCCTTGAACCAGGCGGTTCGTAGAAACCCGAAAAGATTCCCTGGTAGATTTTGTTTAAATGTTGATAGAGAGGAGCTTGCAATCTTGATATCACAAAATGTGATATCAAGTTCGGGCTGGGGAGGAAGTAGAAAGCCACCTATGGCCTTTACGGAGCATGGGGCCTTGATGGTGGCCGCCGTTTTGAATAGTGACCGCGCGGTGGCGATGTCGATCTTCGTGATCGAGGCATTCATCCGGATGCGAGAGGAGGTGGCGGCAAACTCCTTCATCCTTAAGCGGTTGGCGGAAATCGATCGCTCTTTGCTCGTCCACGATGAGGCTTTGCAGGACTTATACCAAAAACTGTTGCCCCTGTTGGAGCCGGAACCACCTCCTGCAAAGCCAAAGATTGGCTTTGGAATCCGATGATAAGGGTGGGGGCAGGTGGAAAGTGGAAGGCGGGAAGAATGGGGATGAGGCGAGGCGGGGTTAGCGGGGGATCAGGTCGAATTCCGGTGGAAAAGAGAGGCCAATTTGAGCTTCCAAAGATTCCTGTTGGGAAAGCCAGGCGGCCAGACCGGCGCTCGCAGGAGGGGGCAGGTTTAAGGTGGAAAGATTTTCAATTTGGCCGAGGGGGGAGCCGTCGGGATTCCAGCCCTGCCAGGAGACGGTTTCCGTCACGTCATCGACCCGGGTGGAGCTCAGGGGCTTGCCGTCCGGATACTGCAAGAGCAGGGAACAGACTTTGCCGGACCTGCCCAGGACCGAGCCGAACTGGCCC
>RGTE01000234.1 GCA_010025475.1 Verrucomicrobiota bacterium | reverse complement strand
CTGCCGCATCTATGCCGGACCCAAAGTGCACGACGAGGTGATCGCCCGCCTCGGCAAAGCCGCCGCCACCCTCAAGTTCAACCGTCCCAAGGACGAAGAGAACGAGATCGGTCCGCTCATCACCGCCGCCCACCGCGACCGTGTTCTCGGCTTCGTCTCCCGCGCCAAATCCAGCCAACACATGAAGGCCGTCACCGGCGGTGCACCCGCCTCCGGCAAGGGCTTCTTTTTCCAACCCACCGTCCTGGGGGGCGCCCGGCAGGAGGACGAAATCGTTCAGAAAGAGGTTTTCGGCCCGGTGGTATCCGTGACGAAGTTCAAAACGCCGGAGGAAGCCATCCGCTGGGCCAATGACTCCGAGTACGGTTTATCCTCCTCGGTTTGGACCCGCGATCTCGCCAAAGGAATGAAGGTCGCCTCCGCCCTCCGCTACGGCTGCACCTGGGTGAACACCCATTTCATGCTGGTCAACGAAATGCCACACGGTGGCTTCAAGCGCTCAGGGTATGGAAAGGATTTGTCGATGCTCTCGCTCGAGGACTACACCGTGGCCCGGCACGTGATGATTAAGCTCTGAAGCCCCGGCCTACCGAGTCTTCTTGTTCGTTTACGATTACGTTTAGGAAAGGTCTGGAAGTTTTCTGCCTCCGTAAACGTAAACGATAAGTCAGATCGCCAGCACCTTCTCGGCCGTCATCCAGCCACTCTTCCACACCGACTCCAGCCTCGAATCCGTCCACGAATCCCCACAAAGAAAGAATCCCTTGGGCAAATCCTTGGGAGAGGGAGCACTTTCCCGTCTCCGCGCGTAACGCCAACGATGGGCAAAGACCGATCCCCGTTTGGAAGGATCCAGATTCCACGTTTTCTCCAGCAACACCTGCAGATCACTGGCCCAGTACTCCGGGTTCTGCTCGATGTGTTGCCGACTGTACTCCGGAGATGCCTGGATCACGTAGACGGTGCAACCCTCCGCCACCCTTCCCTCCTTCACATTCTCACAGGCAATCCAAGCCAAAGGGTCATCCCCGGAGACATCCATACGCGCATAGGCACCCTCCCCGCCCGTCCGGCCGACCTGATATTCCAGCAGCACGGTGAGACATGGATCGTAACCCGATTCGGAGGCCTTAAGCCCCGCCAGCGCCGCCGACTGCGGCCACGGAGCACAGCTGATCACGGCATCAAATTCCCGCCCCGCCATCTTCCACTTCCGCCAGGATTTCTCCGCTTTCGGCACTTCGGTCTCCGTCAGCACCTCCAACCCCTCGGCCAATATTCTTCCCAACCGGTTATTGCCCGAACGCAGATAAAATCTCTCCTCTCCTTCCCGATAAACCGCCCCTTTCGGCTCCGCCTGCAAAATTGGAGCGGTCAGTTTTTGAAGTTCCGTCCCCGTCACCTCTGCGACTTCTTTCCTTACCGCCGGATCCCGCAGGGTGAAGTACTGCAACCCGTGATCCACCACGTGATCCCCGAATTTTCGGGTGGCGCATCGCCCCCCCAAACTGCGGGACTTTTCCAAGACGGTTACCTCATGCCCCGATTTTTTCAGGACCCGGGCACAAACCAGCCCGCTGATCCCCGCGCCGATGACTCCGACCTTCATTGGCCCAAACTTAACTTTCCGGTGACCTGTTCAAAAGCCCCGCGAACCGTCCGGGCCGTTTCCCCTGCATTCGTCAGCAACGCCGATCCATCGGCAGCCCCGCATTTTTTCGCCAGCCAATCGCGATCCGGCCCCGGCTTCGGCAGGAGACTTCCTCCCCGCCCCTC
>RGTE01000233.1 GCA_010025475.1 Verrucomicrobiota bacterium | reverse complement strand
TGGAGAAACGTTCCCACCTCGCCCCGCTGCTCGTCCTTGAGCTCAGGATAGTTCTTCGGAACGTAGCCCAATTCGCTCGTCACCACCGTCCATCCGTTCTTCCTCAGCCAGTCGGTCACACTATGAACGGCGGATCGTTCTGTCAGGAATCTCGCTCCGCACACGCCCTCGGGAATGTCGTCGTTTTGGCCGGAAGTCAGCTCCTCCACCTCGTTGGCACCAGCCTCGATCGCCGCACCTTCCCGGTCCGTGTCCACTTTCGAATGGTGGGCCTCCACAATGCCCACTTGGTCGAATGGTTGTCCGTGTACACCTCCACGATCACCGGCACCTTGTGCGGGGCGTACCCCTCAAACACCATGTGCTCGAGCGAATCCTTGCCGGCCCCCGCCCCGGAACCTTTCTCGATCGCCCGCTGGATCACGTCCTTGGCCACGCTCTCTTTCCGGGCCCGATCCAGGGCCGTAGCCAGCCGCGCGTTTAGCGCCGGATCCGATCCCTGCCGCGCCGCGAGGGTGATTTCCCGTACGTACTTGCTCGTCGTCTTTGACTTCTTGAGCGAGGCAACCTCGCGTTTTGCATGCAGCCATTGGCGTCCCATAAAATCACCTTAGGCAAGAACCCCACGCTTCTTCAACCTCCTCACCACCTCATCCCGCCGTGCGGCCTGCTCTGATCCCGCCCATGCCGAAAAACCGGCGATCTTTCCAATCTCCCAGCCTTGGCGGATTCCATGAATCAGGGCGGCCGTGACCACGTCCCCCGAGCCGGTGGCATCCCATACACGGATTCGTGGCGCAGGCACCGATACGGTTATCCCCCCCGCCTTTATCACCAAGCCACGGGATCCCCGGGTGATCAGAAGACGGCACCGGCCCCGCGAGCGGGTCTGCATCGCTGCAAGACACCGTTCCGCCCCCCTTCGATTCATCGTTCCTTCCGCCTCCTCAAGATTCGCCTTGGCCCACTCCACCCCTGCCTGCAGGCCCTCGCGCAAAAGCGGTCCTTTGCCGTCCACCAGAATCTGGACCCCCCGCTTTTTCAAGCTGAGAAAAAGAGATTTCCACCAACCTCGCCGGACCCCCGCCGGCACGCTCCCCGCCACAACCAACCAATCCCGGGGCCGGATCAACCGAAGTAATTTTTTTTTACATCGTCTCCAGTCGGCACTTTTCCATCGGGGGTCTTCTGTGAAGAAATCCAACCGCTTCCCCGCTCCCTCCACAAAAGCCCAACCCGTACGAGCCGCGGAAGCGATGGGAATTTCTTGGATCGGAACCCGGTCCTTTTCTGCGGCTTGATGCCATTCCATCCCTGTCCTTGGAACCACGGAGTAGGCTGTCGCTCCCCATTGCCGGAGCTGCCGGGCCACATTCTGACCCTTTCCCCCCGCAGAAATCGCAAGGCGTCCGCGGGCGAACCGAATCTCCAGGACCGGATTGGGCGTAAAGCACCAGATCCGGCCGGACAACTCAGGCAATCGTGACCTCTTTGGCCAAATAGACGTCTTGGATGGCGTTTAAAATTTCCACGCCTTCCTTCAGCGGTTTCTGGAACGCCTTGCGGCCGGAAATCAGCCCCATCCCTCCGGCCCGCTTGTTAATCACCGCTGTCTTCACCGCCTCGGCGATGTCATTCTTCCCCGAAGCCCCGCCGGAATTGATCAGCCCCGCCCGGCCGGCAAAACAGTTCAGCACCTGGTAACGGCAGAGGTCGATCGGATGATCGGAAGTCATCTCGGAGTAGATGCGGGGGTCGGTCTTTCCGTAGTCGCTCCCCGCCAGCTTGAGCGCGTTATAGCCACCATTGTTCTCGGGTAGCTTCTGCTTGATGATGTCTGCCTGAATCGTC
>RGTE01000232.1 GCA_010025475.1 Verrucomicrobiota bacterium | reverse complement strand
AGGGAATCTTTTTAAAGGGTTTTGAGCCGCGGGGTGTTTCCCCGTAGGATTTTACGATGCGTAGCATGACCGGTTTCGGATCGGCCAAAGTGGCGACGACCCATGCCGGCTTCCGGGTCGAGGCCTCGTCGGTCAACAAGCGGGGCCTTGAAGTGATTGTTTATCTTCCCGGTGACCTGGCCCGGCTGGAGCGGGAAATCCGGGAAGAGGTCGCCCGGCAGGTTGCCCGGGGCAAGGTGACCGTGGCGGTCCAGACGGAGACCGCTCCTTCCCGGAACGGCCGAAGCTTGGACCTGAAACGGGCCGCTCTCTATGCCGCCCAGCTCCGGTCTGCCGGAAAGAAGCTGGGGGTGCAGGGCGGGCCGTCCTGGTCGGACCTGCTTGGCCTTCCCGGAGTCGTGTCCGCCCAGGCTCATCCGCTCGGTCCCAAGGACGACCGCAAGATTTTGGCCGGAGTCCGTGCCGCGCTCACCAAGATGGTGGCCACCCGGGAGAAGGAAGGGGGTCACCTGGTTCGTTCCCTGAAACATCACCTTGGCCGGATGGAGGCAGTTCGTACCCGGATGGAAAAGGCGGCCGCGACCATGCGCAAAAACCAGGGGGAAAGGCTGCGGTCCCGGTTGCAGGAGTTGGCCAACGAAGCAGGTGTGGAACTGGAGGCCGAACGGCTTTTCAAGGAAGTGTCCTCCGCGGCGGACCGGGGGGATGTGACGGAGGAGATCGGAAGAATCCGCGCCCATTTGACGGAAGCGGTCAGCCTTTCCGGCAAGAGGGAGCCCGGGGGAAGGAATCTTGAGTTCCTCATCCAGGAGCTGATGCGGGAGGCCAACACGGTGGGGTCAAAATCCGGCGAGCTGGAGCTGACCCGGCTGGCGATCGAGTTCAAATCCGAGCTGGAGAAACTCCGGGAACAGGCGGCGAATCTTGAATAACTTCACCCGCTCCGGAATTTTGTTCGTGGTGTCCGCCCCGTCCGGCACCGGCAAGACGACCCTTTGCTCCAATGTCCGGCAGACCCCGGATCTTGTCTATTCGGTAAGTTGCACCACCCGGCCGATCCGAAAAGGGGAGAAGGACGGGACGGATTACCACTTTCTTTCCAAGGAGGAGTTCGAAAAGAAGATCAAGTCGGGGAACATGCTCGAGCATGCCGATGTCTATGGGCACTATTATGGAACCCCGAAAGGGCCGATTCTCGAGCATTTGGCGGCGGGGCGGGACGTGTTGCTGGACATCGACGTCCAGGGGGCGCGGCAGATCCGGGATTCCAAGGACCCAAAAATCCGGGAAGCCTTGGCCGACATTTTCATCATGCCACCGGATTTGGAGGAGTTGAGGCGCCGGCTGGAGGATCCTGAGCAGTTCGATGGAGGAGGATCTGATCAAGTTCCGCGCCATTATCCGGGCGGAGCGCTATCTGAGCCGGAGGCTGAACCTGCACCATGGCTGACAGGAGAAACACCCGCATCGTGCTTGGTGTGACCGGTTCGATCGCCGCCTTTCGGGCGGCCGATCTGGCCAGCGCGATGGTGCGGGAGGGGTGGGAAGTGCATGCCGTGCTGACGCAGGACGGAGCCAGGTTTCTGCCGGCCCTGACTTTGGCCGCACTGACCCATCGTCCGGTTCACACCTCCCTTTGGGAAGAAGGAGAGGGAGGAAGGATGTCGCATCTGGATCTGGCCCAGACGGCGGATGTGGTGGTGGTGGCTCCGGCGAGTGCCGATTTTCTGGCGCGGACGGCCCATGGTTTCGCGGGGGATGTGCTGGCGGCCGTGCTTTTGGCGACAAGATCCCCCTTGGTCTTTGCCCCCGCGATGAACACAAACATGTGGACCCATCCCGCCACCCGGGAAAACGTCA
>RGTE01000231.1 GCA_010025475.1 Verrucomicrobiota bacterium | reverse complement strand
TCCGTGGAGCGCCCATCGACCTTGCCGCGGGCCGAGTCGCGCGGCTTCCGGTCATGGGTCGAGGCCGGGAGCATGGAATATTCGGCGGTAAGCCAGCCTCCGCTGACGCTTTGATCCTTCATCCAGCGGGGCACGGATTCATCCACCGAGACGGTGCAGATCACCTCGGTTTTGCCGCAACGGAGGAGCACCGAGCCGGCGGCATTGGCGGCGATGTCCCACTGGCAGGAAAGGGGCCGCAGATCCTTGGGGGAACGGCCGTGGGCTCGGGAACTCATCGGGAAAGATCCTCGGCGGCCCGGACGGTGTTGGAAAGCAGGAGAGCGATGGTCATGGGTCCGACCCCGCCGGGATTCGGCGTGATGGATCCGGCCACGCTTTTCACCGAATCGAAATCAACATCCCCCACCAAGCGGTAGCCCCGCGGGTTGGCCGGGTCCGTCAGACGGTTGACGCCGACATCGATGACCGTGGCCCCAGGTTTCACATGATCTTTTTTGAGAAAGAGGGGGCGACCCAAGGCTCCGATCAGAATATCGGCCTGACGGGTCAAGGAGGGCAAGTTTACGGTGCGGGAGTGGGCCAACGTGACGGTGCAGTCGGCTCCGGGGGCCTTGCGGGCCAGCAACAGGGCGAGCGGTCGTCCGACGATCTGGCCCCGGCCCACGATGACGGCGTGTTGCCCGGCGGTGGGAATTTCCCCGAGGCGCAGGATTTCCAGAATGCCAGCGGGGGTGCAGGGAAGGAATCCGGACGGATCGCCGAGCAGGAGTTTTCCAAAATTGAGAGGGTGGAAGCCGTCGACGTCCTTGGCGGGGGAGACCCGTGCGTAAACAACGTCGTTGGGGAGGGTGGAGGGAAGCGGGGCCTGAATCAGGATGCCGTGGACCTTGGGATCGGCGTTGAGAGCATCGATTTCCTTGAGGAGGGCGGCAAGAGGCGTGGTTTCCGGGAGAACGAGGGTCCGGCTGGCGATACCCACCTCCTGGGCGCGCTTTTCCTTCCGCGAGACGTAAGCCCGGGAGGCGGGATCCTCGCCGACGCGGATGAAGACGAGTCCCGGGGTGATGCCGCGTGACTTGAGCTGTTCGACGCGGCCGGCGGTTTCCCGGTGGGTACGGGCCGCAAAAGCTTCCCCATCGAGGATCCGTGCAGACATGGCTTTATGATGCCGTGAACCGCCAAAAAACGGAAGCACCGCGCTTTAGGGGAACAGGGGAACGGGTTTTCCGGGGGGGGGTTGTTGGATGTCGATTTCCGGTCGGCGAAGGGAGAGGGTTTGGCGAAACCACTCCTGGGCATCCGGATCACCGTGAACCAGGAACAGCTTTTTTGGGCGGGCCTCCTCGCAAATCCAGTCGACCAGATCCTCGCGGTTGGCGTGGGCGGAGAGGTCGAAATGACGAACCTCACAACGGACGGGAAGAGGGCCGTGCGGATCGGCCCAGTCGACGGAACCGCCCCGGCCGGCGGCGCGGAGCAGACCGGCGGGGGAGCTGGGCTCGGTGTAGCCGACAAAAAAGATGGCGTCGTTTTCCCGCGGAAAGAAAAGCCGCGCGAGGGTGTGGCTGGTGGTGCGGGGGGTCATCATGCCGGAGCTGACGAGGTAGATTTGGCCAGATTTCGGGCGAAGGTTGGCGAGGCGCCGGGGATCGAAGGTTTCCGGGCGAACCTCGGGGATGATCTTGAAGCCGGCGTGCTGCCGTGGGGCGAGGGAGCGCTGCCGGTCGTACACTTCGGTGAGCACGCGGCCGAGTCCGCCGATGTAGATGGTGGTCGGGGGAAGGCGGCCATCCTGCCGGGCGTGGTGCAGAAGCGTGAGCATCTCCTGGGTCTTTCCCAGCGCAAAGACGGGCATGA
>RGTE01000024.1 GCA_010025475.1 Verrucomicrobiota bacterium | reverse complement strand
GCGGACCGTCGGGGAACTTCTCTCCAACCAGTGCCGGACCGGTCTGAGCCGGACGGAGCGCCTGGTCAAAGAGCGCATGACCCTATTCGACGTCAACACCGAGGGCATGACACCCCAAAAGCTGATCAACCCGAAGGCCCTGTCCGCGGTGATCCGCGATTTCTTCGGCCGGAGCCAGCTCTCTCAGCTGATGGACCAGACGAACCCTCTGAGCGAGCTCACCCACAAGCGCCGTCTCTCGGCCCTTGGACCGGGAGGTTTGAGCCGCGACCGCGCCGGCTTTGAGGTTCGCGACGTGCATCCGTCCCACTACGGCCGGATCTGCCCGATCGAGACGCCGGAAGGCCCCAACATCGGCTTGATCTCCAGCCTCTCCACCCACGCCCGGATCAACGAGTTTGGGTTCATCGAGACCCCGTACCGCAAGGTCGATAGCGGCCGGGTGCGCGAGGATCTGGACTATCTCACCGCCGACCAGGAGGAGAACTTCATCGTGGCCCAGGCGAACTCCGCTGTGGATGGTCACGGAAAGTTCACCTCGCCGAAAGTCTCCGTCCGCTACCGCGGGGAGTTCCTCGAAGTGGAGCCGGATAAAGTCCACTACATGGACGTTTCCCCGAAACAACTGGTTTCGGTGGCCGCATCCCTGATTCCATTCCTGGAGCACGACGACGCGAACCGCGCGCTGATGGGTTCCAATATGCAACGCCAGGGTGTGCCACTACTTCTTTCTGAAGCCCCCGTGGTCGGTACTGGCATGGAAGGCAAGGTTGCAAGGGATTCCTACGCAATGGTGATCAGCGAAGGCCCCGGCAAGGTGGCCTCCGTCACCGCCAACCAGATTCTGGTGACTGAAGACGGTGAAGCCCCGGAAAACCGGAAACGTCTCAAGACCGATCCAGAGAAGGGGATTTACGTCTACAACCTCCGCAAGTTCATGCGATCCAACGCGGGTACCTGCATCAACCAAAAGCCGATCGTCAAAGTAGGCCAGCGGGTAACCAAAGGCATGGTGATCGCCGACGGACCCTGCACTGAAGGGGGTGAACTGGCCCTCGGTCGGAACGTGGTCGTCGCGTTCATGCCTTGGCACGGGTACAACTTCGAGGACGCCATCCTGCTCAACCAGCGACTGGTCAAGGAGGACGTCTACACCAGTATCCACATCGAGGAGTTTGAAATCTCAGCCCGGGACACGAAGCTCGGGCCTGAAGAGATCACCAGGGACATCCCGAATGTAGGCGACGAGGCCCTGAAAAACCTCGGTCCAGATGGCGTGGTGCGCGTCGGTGCGGAGGTGAAGGCAGGCGATATCCTCGTCGGCAAAATCACCCCGAAGAGCGAGACAGAATTGGCCCCCGAAGAGCGGCTGTTGCGCGCGATCTTCGGCGAAAAGGCCGCGGACGTGAAGGATAGCTCCCTCGTGGTGCCCTCCGGCTCCGCCGGAATCGTCATGGACGTGAAGGTGACTGGCGGCGGACTGAAGAAGGACGTTATCAAGCTCGCACCGGGCGAGGCTAAGAAGCACGCCAAAACCGTTGAGGACAAGTTCATCAAGAAGCACGCGGAGTTGAAGGAGGAACTGACCCAATCCCTCTCGAACATTCTGCTCAACGAGAAGATCCCGCTCGACGTGGTCAACGCGGAAACCGGCGAAATCATCATCCCGGCCAACCGCAAGATTACCAAGACGCTGCTGCGGAAGATCGCTGATGTGTACAACCACATCGAGATCGATCCGAGCCCCATCCGGATCAAGATCCGTGAGATCATCTCGAGCTTCGAACAGAAGTTCAACCAATTGGCCAACGAGAAGGATGTGGAGCTGGAGCGGGTGGAGGCTGGGGAAGACATCGATCCAGGCATCATCAAGCAGGTGAAGGTCTATGTCGCCGCCAAGCGGAAGATCTCCGTCGGCGACAAGATGGCCGGGCGCCACGGGAACAAGGGCGTCGTTGCCAAGATCGTGCCGGAAGAAGACATGCCGTTCCTTCCGGACGGCACCCCGGTCGACATCATCCTGAACCCGCTCGGTGTGCCTTCGCGTATGAACGTTGGCCAGGTGCTTGAGACCCATCTGGGGATCGCGGCCCGGGCCCTCGGCTTTAACGTGGCCACGCCGGTGTTTGACGGAATCAGCGAGACCAAAATCCGCGATTTCCTCAAAAAGGCGAAGTTGGACGAGGACGGCAAGTCCTTGCTCTTGGACGGGCGCACGGGTGAACCGTTCGACCAGCGTGTCGTGGTCGGCCTGATCTATATGATGAAGCTGCACCACTTGGTCGCGGACAAGATCCACGCCCGCGCCGTCGGTCCATACTCGCTCGTCACTCAGCAGCCGCTGGGCGGCAAGGCGCAGTATGGCGGACAGCGCTACGGGGAGATGGAGGTGTGGGCGATGGAGGCCTACGGCGCTGCCTACACCCTCCAGGAACTCCTCACCGTGAAGTCCGATGACGTGGCTGGCCGCACCCGCATTTATGAGAGCATCGTGAAAGGGGACAACTCCCTGGAGGCCGGCACGCCGGAATCCTTCAACGTGCTCATCAAGGAAATGCAGAGCCTCTGCCTTGATGTGAAAGTCGGCGAACGCAGCCGTGTCGTGGACGAGGATTTGCAGAAACCCAGCCCGCTGGAAGTTGTGGCCGCCTAACCCCAGACCCAAGAGACCCATCCCATGAACAAACAGACCCAATCCGCCCGCGAAATTCTCGGCATGGAGCGTTCCGTCGGCTTCGACGAGGTGAGCATCACCGTCGCGTCGCCCGAAGCGATCCTGTCCTGGAGCCGCGGAGAAACGAAGAACCCCGAGACGATCAATTACCGGACCTTCAAGCCAGAGAAGGGTGGGCTGTTCTGCGAGCGGATCTTCGGGCCAACCAAGGATTACGAGTGCTCCTGCGGGAAGTACAAGCGAATCAAGTTCAAGGGGGTCATTTGCGACCGTTGCGGCGTTGAGGTCACCCTCGCGCGGGTGCGTCGGGAGCGGATGGGGCATATCGAGCTGGCCGTTCCTGTCAGCCACATCTGGTTTTACAAGTGCATGCCCAGCCGCCTTGGACTGATGATGGACATGACCGCCCGCGAACTGGAGCGGGTGATTTACTACGAGGATTACCTCGTGATCGACGAGGGGAAAACCCCGCTCAAGCCAAAGCAGCTTTTGACCGAGACCGAGTATCGTGAGGCGCAGGAACAGTACGGTGACTCCTTTGTGGCCAAGATGGGCGCGGAGGCGGTCCGGGATGTGTTCAAGAAGATGGATCTCGATGCGCTGGCGGTGGAGCTGGAGCAACAACTGGAACAGACCCGTAGCAAGCAGACCCGCAAGAAGGTCGCCAAGCGCCTCAAGCTGGTACAGGGCTTTATTGAAGCCGGGGCGCGGCCGGAGTGGATGATTCTGGAGGTGTTGCCGGTGATCCCCCCGGATCTCCGTCCGCTGGTTCCTCTCGAGGGCGGTCGCTTTGCCACCTCCGACCTAAACGATCTTTATCGCCGGGTGATTAACCGGAACAACCGTCTCCGCAACCTTCTCCAGCTGAAGACGCCGGAGGTCATCATCCGGAACGAGAAGAGGATGCTCCAGGAAGCGGTGGACGCGCTGATGGACAACGGCCGTCACGGTCGAGCCGTCACCGGGGCAGGAAACCGTCCGTTAAAATCGCTTTCCGACATGCTCAAGGGCAAGACCGGGCGATTCCGGATGAACCTGCTGGGCAAGCGCGTCGACTACTCCGGTCGTTCCGTCATCGTGATCGGACCCGAGCTGAAGCTCAACGAGTGCGGTCTGCCGAAGAAAATGGCGTTGGTGCTTTTCGAGCCCTTCATCATCCGCCGGCTCAAGGAGCTCGGCCAGGTACACACCGTCCGCAGCGCCAAAAAGATGATCGAGAAAAAGGAGTCGATCGTGTGGGACACGCTCGATGAGGTGACCCGCGAGCACCCCGTGCTCCTCAACCGCGCGCCGACCTTGCACCGTCTCTCGGTCCAGGCTTTCGAGCCGAAGCTCATCGAGGGAGACGCCATCCGCATTCATCCGCTGGTTTGCACGGCCTACAATGCCGACTTCGACGGTGACCAGATGGCGGTGCACGTGCCACTGAGCGTGGAGGCCCAGCTCGAGGCCCGCCTACTCATGCTGGCTCCGAATAACATCTTTGGCCCCAGCAACGGCCGCCCGATCACCACGCCCAGCCAGGACATTACCTTGGGTTGCTACTATCTCACCCAGAACCCGATCAAATCCACGGAGAAGGTCTCCGCCGACAAAAAGAAGCGGCTGAGCGTTTTTGAAAATGCTGATGAGGTGGATTTCGCGGTCAGTGAGGGAAGCATCAAGACCCATCACTTCATCCTTTTTAAAAATCCCGACTTTGGTCGCGAGACGGTTTTTGGGGATGCAGCCAAAAAATTCATTGAAACCACTCCCGGTCGGGTACGCTTCAACGGCATCTGGCCGAGTGAAATCGGGTTTTTCAACAAGGCAGCCGGCAAGAAGCAGCTCGGGGAAATCATCCTGCGGTGCTACGAAAAGTGCGGCCATAGCCGGACCGTGGAGTGCCTCGACAAGCTAAAGGATCTTGGGTTCGCCTCAGCGACCCGGGCGGGCGTTTCCATTGGAATCGATGACATGATCATCCCCGAGGATAAGCCGCAGGTAATTGACCGGGCCCGCCAGGCGGTGGGTCAGGTGGAGAAGCAGTACCGAATGGGCGCCATCACGGACGGGGAACGGTACAACAAGATCGTCGACATCTGGACGCAAGCGACGGAGGAAATCTCTGCTGCCATGTACCGGACCCTTGAGCACAACGAGGGGCGCAAGGACTTCAACCCTGTCTACCTGATGGTGGATTCCGGGGCTCGAGGCAACCGCAACCAGGTCCGGCAGTTGGCCGGCATGCGCGGTCTCATGGCCAAGCCCTCAGGCGAAATCATCGAACGACCGATTACCGCCAGCTTCCGCGAGGGTCTTTCCGTGTTGGAGTACTTCATCTCCACCCACGGCGCCCGCAAGGGATTGGCCGATACGGCATTGAAGACCGCTGATTCTGGTTACATGACCCGCAAGCTTTGCGACGTGGCCATGGACATCATTATTCGTGAGCCCGATTGCGGCACGGAACGGGGAATTTGGGTCAAAGCCATCCTTGAAGGGGATGATGAAATCGTCCGTCTCCGGGACCGTATTTATGGCCGGACCTCGGTTGACGACATCGTCGATCCGGTGAGCAAGAAGAAGGTCGTTGCGGCTGGAGAGATCATCAGCGAGAAGGCGGCCGCCGCCATCGAGGCCCTTGGTATGGAGCGGGTGAAGATCCGTTCCGCCCTGACCTGCGAAACCAAGCGCGGGGTATGTGCCTCCTGTTACGGGCAAAATCTCGCCACCAATCAACCCGGCAAGCTAGGGGAAGCGGTGGGAATTATTGCTGCCCAATCGATTGGCGAACCGGGTACGCAGCTGACCATGCGGACGTTCCACATCGGCGGAACGGCTTCCCAGGTGTTCAAGCAGCCCCAGATCAAGGCGAAGCACGAGGGAACGGTCCAATACACCGACCTGCGTACCGTCAAGGCGCTCGAGGGTCATGACATCGTCCTGAACAAGAACGGCTTCATCAGCATTCATGCGGATGATGGCCGTGAGCTGGAGCGTTATCCTGTGGTTATCGGATCCATGATCTCGGTTCCGGAGGGTGGCAAGGTCAAGAAAGGCCAAACTTTCGTCCAATGGGATCCTTACAACATTTCGATCCTGACAGAGAAGGCCGGGCGAGTGGAGTTTAAGGACATCCTGGAAGGGGTGACCATGAAGCGGGAGACCGACGAGACGACCAAATTGGTCGGTACGGTCATCATCGAGCACAAGGAAGACCTTCACCCCCAGATCGCGGTCGTGGATGAGGCGGGTGCGGTGGTGGCGGCCTACAGCATTCCGGCGGGAGCCCATATCGAGGTAAAGGACGGGGAGAAAGTCCGCGCCGGACAGCGTCTGGCCAAGACGCCCCGAAAGGTCACCAAGACCAAGGACATCACCGGAGGTCTGCCGCGGGTGGCGGAACTCTTTGAGGCCCGTCGTCCAAAGGATGCGGCCGAGATCGCCAAGATCGACGGGATCGTCGACCTGCAGGGCAATGTGCGTGGAAAGAAGAAGCTCGTGATCAAGGACGCAGAGACCGGCGCGGAAGAGGAACACCTCATCCCGCTCTCCAAGCACCTGATCGTCTACAAGGGCGACACGGTGAAAAAAGGGCAGCAACTGACTGAAGGTCCGGTGGTGCCGCACGAAATTCTTGAGGTTTGCGGGCCACAGGAACTCCAGGAGTATCTCGTCAACGAGGTGCAGGAGGTCTACCGGTTGCAGGGCGTTGAGATCAACGACAAGCACATCGAGATCATCGTCCGCCAGATGCTGCGTAAGGTGAAGATCACCGAGCCGGGTGACACCCGCTTCCTTTGGGGCGAGCAGATCGACCGGATGGCGTTCGAGGAGGAGAACAAGGAGATCGAGGCGAAGGGCGGCAAGCCGGCCGAGGCGACCCCGGTGTTGTTGGGGATCACCAAGGCCTCGCTCGAAACCGACAGCTTCATCTCCGCGGCCTCCTTCCAGGACACCACCCGAGTGCTGACCGATGCGGCCACTTTGGGCAAAATCGACAAACTGCAGGGCTTCAAGGAGAACGTGATCATGGGTCACCTCATCCCGGCCGGCACGGGCTTCAGCGCCTACCGGAAGATCAAGCTTCTGCATCTCGGTGAGCCCGTGGGAGATCCGTTGGTGGTCTCGGCGCCGGAAGAGGAGAGGTCCCGCAAGGTGGCCCTCGATATTCCCGCAGCATTGGCCAGCTAAGGTAAAAAATTCGCGGAAAACCCTTGTCATCAAGGGGCTTTTTCGGCAGGATTTAAATTTCCGCTGTCATCCGACCGGAGCCCAAAGGGATTAGCCGGTTTAGGTCAGTCGGCATGTGACGGTCCGAGGGGATCGTCCTCCATGCGTGCGCCACGCGCTTCATGGAACCCGCACAAGGGGTGCCCTCTACCTTTGGACGCCCGCGGGGGAGAACAAGATGCCGACGATCAACCAGTTGGTGCGATTTGGGCGAGCCGCCATCCGACGCGGCACGAAAGCCCCTGCTCTGCACGGCTGTCCCCAGCGTCGCGGCGTCTGTCTCCAGGTGATGACCCGTACGCCGAAGAAGCCGAATTCCGCTTTGCGTAAGGTCGCGAAAGTCCGTCTGACCAATGGGGAGGAAGTCATCGCCTACATCCCCGGGGAAAATCACAACCTGCAGGAACACTCCATCGTCCTCGTCCGCGGTGGACGTGTGAAGGACTTGCCCGGCGTCCGTTACCATATCGTCCGCGGCACACTCGACGCCCTCGGTGCCTCCGGTCCCAGCAACACCAACAAACTCGCCCGTTTGGTTTCCCGATCCAAATATGGCGTCAAACGTCCCAAGGGGGGCGGGGCGGCCAAAGCGGCGGCGGAAGCCAAGCCGGCCAAGGCCTAAAGGGGATTTATGGCACGCCGTCGCCGTCACGAAGCCCGTCCGATCCACGCGGATCCCGTCTACGAGAGTCCGCTGGTCGGCCGGATGATTGGCTACGTGTTACGGCGTGGGAAGCTCTCGACGGCGAGCCGTCTGGTTTACAACGCGATCAAACGCGCCAACGAGGGTGGTTCGGGCGGAGATCCTCTGGCGGTGGTCAGCAAGGCCGTGGACAATGTGAAGCCCCGTCTGGAAGTGAAGTCTCGCCGAGTCGGCGGCGCCACCTACCAGGTGCCTGTGGAAACCAGCCCGGAACGTCAGCTTGCCCTTGCGCTTCGCTGGATCGTGGATCTCGCCAACAACCGCAAGGGAGTCGCTTTTGAGAAGGCCCTCGCTCAGGAAATCCGCGATGCCGCGGCCGGGCAGGGGAACGCCGTGAAGAAACGGGACGAAACTCACCGCATGGCGCAGGCGAACCGGGCCTTTGCCCACCTGCGCTGGTAAGGAGACGACCATGCCTCCCGCCGCCAACGGTACCGCCCGCCCTTACACGCTTGAGCGTACCCGCAACATCGGGATCTGCGCCCACATTGACGCGGGGAAGACGACCCTGACCGAGCGAATCCTCTTTTACACCGGCAGCATCCACAAGATCGGTGAGGTGCACGAGGGCACGACCGTGACCGACTGGATGGAGCAGGAGCGCGAGCGCGGCATCACGATCACCTCCGCCGCCACCACCTGTTTCTGGCCGGTGCGCGAAGAAGCCGGCCTGGTGAAATCTTTTGAGAAAACCAAGAACCGCATCAATATCATCGATACTCCCGGACACGTTGACTTCACCGCCGAGGTGGAGCGTTCGCTCCGGGTTCTCGACGGTGCGATCGCGGTGTTTTGCGGCGTGGCCGGTGTGCAACCGCAAAGCGAAACCGTCTGGCGCCAGGCCAACAAGTACGGGGTTCCTCGGATCGCGTTCGTCAACAAGATGGATCGCACTGGTGCGGATTTCGAAAAGGCCGTTCATGAGATGCGCACGAAACTCGGGGCCAACGCGGTGCCGATCCTGTTGCCGCTCGGCAAGGAGGACAAACTCCTCGGCCAGATTGATCTGATCAACCAGAAGGCCTTCCTTTACACGGACAGCAAGAACCTCGGCTCGACCTATGAGATCGCGGAAATCCCCGCAGAATACAAGGAAGAGGCCAAGAAAGCCCTCGATCGGCTGGTGGAAGCCGTGGCCGACGTGGACGAGGAAGTCGGCAACATGTTCCTGGAAGAAAAACGGCCCACGGCGAAGCAACTCAAGGAAGCCATCCGCCGAGTGGTGATCGCCAACAAGCTGGTGCCGGTGGTGGGCGGATCCGCCTTCAAGAACAAGGGCGTGCAGGGCCTCATCGATGCGGTGGTGGAATACCTTCCCAGCCCGATCGATATTCCCCCGGCCGTCGGCCACAGCACCGAAAATCCCGAGGAGCGGATCCCGGTGAAGGTCGATGACAGCGAGAAATTCTGCTCTTTGGCCTTCAAGCTCTGGACCGATCCGTACGTCGGGAAGCTGATCTTCTTCCGCGTCTACTCCGGCAAGCTCAGCAAAGGCGAGTTTATCTATAATTCCCGCACCCGGAAACGGGAACGCGTCAGCCGCCTGGTCCAAATCCAGGCGGACAAGCGGGAGGACATCGACACCGTTTTCGCCGGAGACATTGCCGCCACCGTCGGTCTCAAGGACATCGCCACCGGTGACACGCTTTGCAACGAGGAGTTTGAAATCACCCTTGAGCCGCCCAGTTTCCCCGAGCCCGTGATTTCGATGGCGGTAGAACCGAAGACCAAGGGTGACCGTGAAAAGATGGGGGAGGCCCTTCAGCGTCTTTCTGAAGAAGATCCTACCTTCATGGTGAAGACAAATGAGGAGACCGGGCAAACCATCATCAGCGGCATGGGCGAGCTCCACCTCGAAATCATTTGCGACCGTCTCAAGCGGGAGTTCAGCGTGGAGACCAATGCGGGCGCACCGCAGATTGCCTACCGCGAAACCATCACCAAGCCCTCCCCGGGTGAAGGCAAGTTGATCAAGCAGTCGGGAGGACGCGGGCAGTACGGACATGTCATTCTTCAGGTGGCGCCTCAGGAACGGGGCAAGGGGATCGAGATCGAAAATAAGGTGACTGGTGGAAACATTCCGAAGGAGTACATCCCGGCGGTGAAAAAGGGTGTCGAAGAGGCCCTGCTCAACGGGGTCATTCACGGCAGTCCGGTCATCGACATGAAGATCCAGATCATGGACGGCTCTTATCACGAGGTGGATTCCAATGAGTTGGCCTTCAAAATGGCTGCGATTTTTGCAGTGAAGGACGCCATGCAGAAGGCAGGCCCGATCCTACTGGAGCCCATCATGTCCGTGGAATGTTCCACTCCGGATGAGTTCCAGGGAGACATCCTCGGGGACATCAACAGACGTCGCGGCAAGATCATGAATGTCGATTCCAAGAACCTGACTTCCATCGTGAAGGCCGAAGTGCCGCTCGCTGAAATGTTTGGCTACGTGAACACGATCCGATCCCTTTCCCGCGGCCGGGCCGCCTACTCCATGGAACCGTCTCATTTCGAACAGGTGCCTTCCAGCGTGCTGGCCACCGTAACGCAGCAGAAGAAAGGATAAGCCATGCCCGCGACCCGCATCCGCATCCGTCTCAAGTCCTTTGACTACCGCCTTCTCGACAAGGCGGCGGGGGAGATCGCCGAGACCGCGAATCGGACCGGTTCGCGTGTGGCCGGCCCGATCCCGCTGCCGACCAAGATTGAGCGCTACACCGTGAATCGCTCCCCGCACTGCGACAAAAAGAGCATGGAGCAGTTTGAAATCCGCACCCACAAGCGTCTTCTCGACATCCTCGAGCCCTCCGGAAAGACAGTGGATGAGCTGAAGAAGCTGAACCTGCCGGCCGGGGTGGATATCACCATCAAGATTTAAAGGAGAAACCCATGATCGAGCGCTTTGGCATGATCGGAAAGAAGGTGGGCATGACCCGGGTCTATGATGACCAGGGCCAAGCCACCGCCGTGACCGTCATTTCCGCCGAACCCAACACCGTCTACGAAGTTCGCACCCCGGAGAAGAACGGAGTGAAAGCCGTGGTATTAGGTATGGGCGAACGCAAGGCCTCCCGCACCAACAAAGCCCAGCGGGTGGCGTTCGAGAAGCAGGGGAGAAAGAATCCGCTCGCCCTTCGTCAGTTCCGGGCGGCTCCGGCTGATCTTGCCGCAGGCGCGGAAGTGAATCTCAATCGTTTCAAAGCTGGCCAGCTGGTCGACGTCCTCGGGGTTTCCAAGGGGAAGGGCTTCCACGGTGTCATGAGGAAGCACAACTACGCCGGGCAAGCTGATGCGCACGGTTCCACCACTCACCGCCGGAACGGGGCCATTGGTTGCCGTTCCACCCCCGGCCGCGTGTACAAGAACGCGGGCATGCCGGGGACGTTTGGCGGAGACAACTGCACGGTTCAGAATTTGCGGGTCATCCAAGTCCGGGAAAACGACAAGCTCCTGCTCGTCCGCGGCGCGGTGCCGGGACCGAATGGCAGCCTGGTGATTGTCCGGGACGCGATCAAAGCCGAGGTGAAGGCTTAATCATGAGCAAGGGCAAGCCCATCAACCTGGCGGCGGCCGAAAAAGCGCTCGGGGTCGAGCTCTATAAGAACCGCAAGGCCAGCCAGGCACTGCACGAGGCCGTGACTGCCTATCGGGCGGCCCGCCGTTCCGGTACTCACAGCACGCTGACCAAGGCCACCGTCGATCTCTCCGGCAAGAAGCCGTGGAGGCAGAAGGGGACCGGTCGCGCCCGCGCCGGATACAAATCCTCACCCGTGTGGGTGGGAGGCGGCGTGGTCTTTGGACCGCACCCCCGCAGCTACCGCAAAAATCTTCCCAAGACCGTTTTGAAAACCGCCCTGCGTCGTGCCATCAGCGACCTTGCGACCCAAGGCGCCCTGCACACTGGTTCCGCGCCTGCCCTCAAGGCTCCCAAGACGAAGGAGCTGATTGGTTGGATCAAGGATTCCGGCCTCCCGCTTTCTTGCCTGATTGTGACGTCCAAGCAACCCGAGCAAAACCTGCTCAAGGCCGCCCGTAACCTTCGGGAGGTGGATCTGCGGACCGCCCGCGAGGTAAACGCCGAGGATCTGCTTCGGCGGCGCCAGGTTTGGATCGAGGAGAATGCCTGGACCGAGCTGGGCAAACGTCTGCAGAACAAGACCAAGGCGGAGGTGAAATCATGAGATCGCCCACCGATGTGGTCTTCCGTCCCTGCGTCTCCGAGAAGGGGACCCGTTTGGCAAACGCCCATAACCAGTACCTTTTTGAGGTGGCGCCGGACGCTACCAAGCTCGAGATCCGCCAGGCGATCAGCGCCCTGTTCGGCAAGAAGGTGGTCCGCGTAAACACCTTCCGCCGCACCGGTAAGATCCGCCGTTCCCGCCGGGGCGAGCTGGGCCGCAAGAACCACACCAAGCGGGCGATCGTGACGCTGGCCGCCGGCCAGAAGATCGAAACCGCCTAAGGAGCACGACCATGGCCCTGAAAGAATTCCGTCCCCTGACCCCGTCTCTCCGTTACACGCTGTTGCGGGATTTCTCCGAGCTGACGCCGGATTCCAAGCCCGAGAAGAAACTTCTCGAAATCAAGCGTCGCACCGGTGGCCGTAACGCCCACGGTCGGATGACCTCCCGCCACCGCGGCGGAGGTCATAAAAAGAAGTTTCGCATCATCGAATGGAACCGCCGCAAGCGCACCAGCGCCGGCACGGTGCTGGGGATCCAGTACGATCCAAACCGATCCGCCCGTCTCGCCTTGGTGGAGTATGGTCCCAAAGACCGCGCCTATATCCTGGCCCCCGATGGCCTGAAGGCAGGCGCCAAGGTGGTGGCCGGGGCCTCCGTGGCTGCCGAAATTGGAAACGCTTTACCTCTCCGGGCCATTCCCCAAGGGCTGCCTTTGCATAATATCGAAATGGTGCCGGGACGTGGGGCTCAGATCGTTCGCTCGGCCGGAACGGCCGCCATCTGCA
>RGTE01000230.1 GCA_010025475.1 Verrucomicrobiota bacterium | reverse complement strand
CGTCGAACGCCTTCTTCAAGTCTGCCTGAGAGTCTACGAATTTCTGTTGCTCAACCGAGAAGTCAGCAAGAGACTTCGTCGTCCCGGATGCCAGACTATCCCCGAGCGCCTTTGCGATTGAGGATCCATCGTATGCCCCGGAAGCTATCAGGGCCGACAGATCGCCTGTGACGAGCGGACCGCCGGCCAGGGCGTCCGCCATGCTTGCCTCCTTGCCGAGATACCCGGCGACCCGGGTTTGGAAGAACTCGGCCGATTGGCCGGAATTCACCAATACCCTAAGCCGCAATACTCCGGAGGCAGTTTAGGGAAAACAGAAAACCGGAGAACAAAGGAGAAAACGACATGAGATACAGTATCTCTGGCGCTGTTTCAACTACCGCAATTATCAACCGCTTCTGGTAGGTGAAAATCGAAGAAAAAGCGATGGTGGCCTTAGGAAAAAAGGGAACAAATAAATATCCCAACGGCACCCAAAGTACGCGTCGAATCAGCGCGGCGGGTATTTGGAATCGAACTCCTGGTTCGATTCATTTTTGGCCGAGTTTGTTGTAAAGAAGTGTTGTAAGAAGGCCAAAACATAATCCCCTTCTGGGCGCATCTCCCTGCGGGGCAGGGGGTAAGAAGTAAAGGTGGCTAGGGCCGGAATCGAACCGGCGACACGAGGATTTTCAGTCCTCTGCTCTACCAACTGAGCTACCTAGCCTTACGAGCAGTCCGAAAGCCTAAAACAGGCGCGTGTTTCTGGAAAGCGCGGTTTGCGATGCAGGAAGAAAGCCTATAATTTGAAGACATGAACCAAGAGACCCTTGTCCGACCGGAACGATACGTAAAAGTTTGCATGGCGTTGGTTGCCCTGAGCCTGGCCACGATTGCGGTGTGCCAGGTGATCCTGGTGCTGCGCCCGCCCCCTCAGCCCACGGTGAGAAGGCAGATCATGGCGCCCGATGTCCGCTCCCCCCAACAGCCCATGCCTTTTCCCCAGGGAATGATGCCTTCCGGAGGTCCTCAAGGACCGGGGATGCCGGAGGGTGCCATGCAGCGGCCTCCTTCGCCCGGCCAAGCCCCGGGACAGGCTCCGGAAAAGCCCGCCAAGAAGTAACCCGTAGCGTTGCCCCTGACAGGGGGGGTCGCTAGAACTTTCCGATGGCCGGGAAATACAGGGTTTTCGTCACGGACGGGGTCTCGCCTAGCGGGGTCGATGTGCTCAAGGCGTGCCCGGAGATCGAGGTTGTCGAGAGCCCCACGCTGAAGGAGAAGGAACTCTGCGAAAAGCTCCGGGGGTGTGACGCCCTGGTGGTGCGCAGTCAGACCCAGGTAAGCAAGGCCGTCCTGCAGGCCTGCCCGACGATCCGGGCGGTTGGTCGTGCGGGGGTGGGTGTGGACAACGTGGACGTCGATGCCGCCACCGAGCGGGGCGTGATCGTGATGAACACCCCGGCGGGTAATACCGTCAGCACTGCCGAGCAGGCGTTCACTCTGCTGCTGGGATTGGCGCGTCATCTTCCGCAGGCCCACGCCTCCATGACCGCAGGCCAGTGGGACCGGAAAAGTTTTCAGGGCACCGAGCTGAACGGAAAGACGTTGGGCATTCTCGGCATGGGGCGGATCGGCGGCGAGGTGGCCCGCCGGGCGATCGCCTTTGGAATGCGGGTGATGGCCTATGATCCCTACCTTTCGGTCGCGCGGGCCCGGAGCCTGCAGGTGGAACTGATCGACCGGATCGAGGATTTGCTCCCCCACTGCGACTTTCTCACCCTGCACCTGCCGATGACCGATGAGACCAAGGGCATTCTTGATGAGGAGCGGATCAAGCTGTGCCGCAAGGGCGTGAAGATCGTCAACTGCGCGCGGGGCGGG
>RGTE01000229.1 GCA_010025475.1 Verrucomicrobiota bacterium | reverse complement strand
AAACGCACCGGCAAATCCACCCTTTTCGGGTTTGAGGAGACCATGGAAAGCGACCTCATCGGCACCATGATTGACCTCAAGCAGGACGCCTCCGGAAAAAAATCCACTGGGATTGGTGCCGCCGACACGGATTTTTACCGGGCGGCGCGGGATCTCTTATCCGGAAGCCGGGTAAGCGAAAGCGCCCTGCGGAAATATTTTGTTGTTCCGAAAAAGTTGGGGGCGACCCAGCTATTCATTCCGGTCTGCGATGCCTCGGAAGCACCCAAGGTCTTCGGGGTCGCTGACAAGGTCAAGCCCAACTACTGGATCATCCGGTACAAGGGTCGATTTGCCGCTCCGGTTTCCGGCCAATACCGGTTTGTGGGCAAGGCAGACGATTTGCTTTGGGTGGCCGTGGATGGAAGGACGGTGCTGGAGGCCCACTGGGACGTAAATAATTTTCTGACCAATTGGCGCCCCAAGGATCATGTCAAAGAGCACTCCCTTTATGATTTTATGGGAGGGAACACCGAAGGGGATCGCGAAAGGGCGTTTTTAACCTACGGCGACTGGATGACTCTCGAGGCCGGAAAGTCCAAGGATTTGGAGATTCTATTGGGAGAATACGGAGGAGGCCGGTTTTTTGGCGTCCTTTTGATCCAAATGAAGGGTCAGGAGGATGCCAAAGGAAAATCCAAGGATCGGCCGATGATCCCGCTTTTCATGGTTGCCGAGCCAACCGCACAGCAAAAACAGGCGATGCGGGGCTCAAAAATCGAGTTTCCCAAGGACACTCCGGTTTTTGGGGTTGGTGATTCCTCTCCTGGCCCCGCGGAGGCGGAGCCTTCTGCCACACCTCCCTCCACGGGAGGACGCACTGACACCGCCGCCACCTACGGATCGGAATGGAAAGACGGGACGGGGATTACCGATGGTTGGGAAGGCTGGGCGCTCCGGGCCAACGGCAACCCCGACAAAAAATCCTACGCCGGCTTCTATCTGGCGAAGCTCGAGGAAAAATCCGGCAGCGAACCGGTGGCCACGGAAGGGAAGTCTTTCGCCATCTTTGCGGACGGAGAAGGCTTCCAGGAAGCGGCGGCCTTTCGCGGCTTCGCCAAACCTCTGGAAACCAACCAAAGCCTTTCCTTGGACTTCATCACCCCGGTTCCCAAATCCAACGCCGGTTCGTCCGGTTCCCTCGGCCTGACCCTCCGCCACGGAAAAAAGTCGGACGAACCAAAGGACTATAATGCCGGAGCCCGGCCGGAGCCCGGTTCGAACTGACCGCCCTGGAAGGACAGCCAAACTACCAGGTCTATGACGGTTCCCAGCCGTCCGACTCGGGTCTGCCAGTTTCCCCGGGCGGATTACGCATCGAGTTTACGCTGAAGAGTCCCGACACCTACGACCTTAAGCTTTCCCCCCTCACCGGAGGCCCTCCGGTGGAACTCAAGGATCGCAAACTGGGAGGAGAGGCCGGCTCTGGCCTGGAGAGTCTCGCCATCTTTAACCGGGATTCGGAACAAAACGCTTTTTTTAACCGCCTCCGCCTGAACCCATAGCCGGAACGTCCAGCGCCAGCACGTAGGGTGATCCCTCGCCCCCTGCCACCAGCACATGGGTGCCTGGCGGAAGCTGAACCTCGGTCGTGCCAAACGAGGGCCCCACCGAAACCCCGCTTACCTCAGTTCCGAGGGGACTCTGCTCATCCTTTAACACCACCGATCCGTTCCGAAACTCCAAGGCAAACTGGACCGGAGCCAGACGCTGGGGCGGGTTCTCCTCGATCAGAACGATCTCTGTCCCGGGAGCGGGTGAAGCTGGTCCGGGCCCTCTGCCGAAGATCATTGGAAGCTGATGCTCGCTGCCTTGCTCCGACCACTGGACTTGATCGCCGTT
>RGTE01000228.1 GCA_010025475.1 Verrucomicrobiota bacterium | reverse complement strand
CCTGTGGATTGTTCTGAAAGGTCCAAAGTGAGAAGAGATTATCAAACTCCGGAATCTCAAGCTCAAAATCCTCGCCGGTTAGGTTGCGATAGTAGTCCCATCCTGCGGCGACGGTCAGAGGGCTATCTTGAGGCAATGAGCGGGAAGTGCCGTGTTCAGCCCTGCCAGTGGTAGCACAAGTCATCAGCACCATTCCTCCGGGCTTGCAAAGCCGCACCATATTGAGGAATGTTTCGCGCCAGTAAGGATTGTGCTCCATGCACTCGCATGAAATCACGCAATCAAACAGTTCTTCGGTGTCATACTCATGGCCCAAACTCACCACATCCACGCCAGGGCCTTCCGCAACGTCCAAGCCAATGTAAAGCCTGGGAGAATCGAAGAATTGACGCACTGTGCCATTGATATTCAAGCTTCCAATTTCCAGCACTTTTGTACCGTTAAAGAAGTCTGGAAGTTCATCCTTAACGCTACGAATAAATTGGGCTTGAGCTTCGTGGGCCATGGCGAAAAGGCAGTGGGACTAGCTTAGGCTACTTGGCGGCCAAGGGGAAGTGTTGGCACGAAAACGGCACGCTTGTTTGATGCTGCCGTATCCTCCGGGTTACTAACGTAATACACTGCTAAGGTTTTTCTCAGTTTCCCTTCAGGGCAGGTTAAGGGTGTGGGAAGTCCGTGCCAAGATTGCTGATCCGTGCGAAAAATCACCGCACGATTAAACCTAAAGGGAATAGTGGTTACAAGCTTGTCAGGCTTGTTGGTTTCTTTATTATGGCTCCATAATTCCAGCCCTCCTCCCCATTGCTCTTCCCACTCTTCCGTTAGGTGGAGAATCAAATTGACCCTACGTTGATGGCCGGACTTGGGATGGATTGAATAGTCTTGATGCACGTCTAGTTTGCCGCCACGACCATGAACATGCCATCCTGCACCATGTAAACCAATATCGGGAACCACTTCAAAAGGCAATTCAACGAAAGGCCCTACGGTCAGAAGCCTTTCCATTACCGAATAAGTGAGGGCAGGGAAGCGATCCCAATGATTACAAGTGCGCTTGACTTGCCACGGGCTACTGTAATCAAACCACATCGGATCATCAAACGCTGGAAACTCTTCCTCCAAGCCCCTAGCCACGTCAATGGGCAGGAAATCATCAATAATCCAGTGGTCAAAGGGATCGCTTGAATGAAACATCAGTCAGGATAGAAAACGATCGGAGCAGTTTGGATTTCACCGAGACCAAGTTTATCACGATACAGGACCATGGCAGTGAACAGGCGTTCGGCTAGGAAGGCAAGCCCGCGAGCGTTGTATCCAGAAAACGAGACAAAAACGTCTTTGTACTCGCTCCACAGTGGCCAGCAAAAGGAAGAAATGAGAGTATTCATGAATGGCAAGTAGAGTCGTGCCGGGCCACGCGCCATCAGGCAGCCATGGAATTGATTTTGACTCCAGACTTGGCTGAGTTCATCTTCTGACAATGGGAATAAACCATTGTGGGCTGCCTCCATTGAAAGCTCATACCCTGGAAAGCCAGCATGGCCAGCCTCAAATTGTTCTTTCTCAAATTGTTCTTTCAGGGAACAGCCAAAAACTGCAGGCTCAGGAACGTATAGCACGTCAGGATTGGAGGGCTCAATAGCATCTTCAGCCCAAGCCCTGCGATACTGAGCATTGCCAATTTGCTTATTCAATTCTGAGTTAAACTCTTTCTGAAGAACCGTTTCAACACAGGACAAATCAGCCCAGTTTTTGTTATACAGAGAAGGCTCCCCATCGTCAAAAACATACTCATTGAAGCCGAGCATTTCTTCCACTTGCTTGTCCATTGCCCGTAATTGTTTACGTCCGCAAAGGACTGGCACTACCTTGCATTGGCTAGTCCAACG
>RGTE01000227.1 GCA_010025475.1 Verrucomicrobiota bacterium | reverse complement strand
ACGCCGACGTCGCGCGCGTGCAGCGGCTCTTTGCGTCGCTCGGCGGAACGTGCCGCGTCGAGGAACGCCTGGGTGGTCTCGGTGTTCACGTCGCGATATGGAATGGCCATTGACCAGCCTGTTGCTGGCTCGACGGCCGCGAACACCCAGATCGACTTTCGCCCGTGTTGGCGAACGACGGTCGGCCGCGATCCCTTGATCGCCCACACGGCGGTCAGCGTTCCCTGCTGGCCGAACCACGCCTCGTCCTGGAACCAGATGCGAACTTGTGTGCGGGGTCGTGATTCCCGCACCCGATTCACAAAAGGGGGGCGCGACGCTTGAAAGCCTTCGCTGCGGCCGGATTCTGCCGGGGATGTCTGGGCCGAGGTTCGAGGCACACGAACCCATTCCGCTTGAGCAGCTTGTAGATCCCAGTGAGAGAAAACGTCTTGCCGAACTCGCGATCCAGAATCCCCTGAATCTGCGGGCCGCGTAGCGAGGCGACGCCGTCACGTGGCGTGGCGCCAGCCTTCACTCTCTGCACGAAGCGGGCCTCCTGCTCAGGCGATAGCCGTCGCTTCCGGCCTGGTGCCGTGCGCCCACGCACCGCCTCGATGCCACCATCACGGTAGGCGTACGCCCAACGCTGCACGAAGGCTCGACTGCGGCCCACAGTTTCAGCGACTTCGAGAGTCTCCCGCCCCTCCAAAGCCAGCAAGACGCTCCGGAGACGATCCCGCTGGATCGCGTCAGGTTCCTTGGCGATCAAACGCGCGAGTTTGCGTCGATCGCCGCGACTCCGTTCCGTGATGTCCATGGGGCCTCCTTGGTTGAAGGCCGCATCATGCCATCAGCCGGCAGGTGGCGCAATATGGGGAGCTGGCCACGGCGCGCGAGGCTCAAGGGCGAGCCGTATAAGTGTTCCGCGGACCGTCGCGAGGGCGGCAGCCTCATCTCGTGATAGAGAAACCACGTACCGCAGCCCGACTTCTCCCAAGTGGTTGCGGAGACGCTTCGTCGTTTTGTCTGGCAGTACGCGATCCGTGATTTCGAGCTTGTGGACGTGAGGGGCGGCGGGCACCTCTAGCAGGCCGTGGACAAAGTGACTTTTTGCAACGCTACGAGACCGTTCAGGCTGCCAAGCTCGACGAGCTGGTGCCCCGGGCCCAGCCGACCCCGCGGCCCAATAGGTGTTCCAGCGCCGACATGAGCCGGCCAAAGTGAATCCAGGCTAGCTGAAGAAGCGCGCGGAGCCCTTGCAAGGTTCTCGGAGAGCCGATTCCGCAGATCACCCGCATGATCGTCGAGAGGTTCCTCGCCGCGGCCACCATCAGATGTCGCTTGGTCACACTTGTGAGTCCGCGAAGCCAGGTGCGTCTCGCTCCTCCCGTGTCGCACACATGAGCGAAAGACCGTTCGACCAACTCACTGCGGGTTCGCGACAACAGCTTTCCGTGCTCGCTCTTCGTTCGCCGTCGCGCTGCGTACACGGCCTTCTTTTCAGCTGGGTCTTTGCCAGCCCATCGTCGTTGTGCCGGACTCGCCCGCTCAGGGATATAGGCCTGCATGCCGAACTCTGCGGCCTGAAGCACCACCTTCGTCGAGTGGTAGCCCTTATCAGCAACGATCGCCTCGACCTCGTTCTCGCAACCTGCTTCCCCGAGATTCACGGCTGCATCGATCGCCGTATCGATCACGGTGGCTGTATCAGCGGCATTCCCAGGATGCACCGTTGCGGAGACGATCAGTTCATTCTGCGGGTGGCGGCCCGGAAGGGCCTGCTCTGGGGCGAGAAGCTTGGTATCGACTCGACGACGATTCAGGCCAATGCCTCGATGAAGTCGATCGTCCGCAAGGACTCGGGCAAGGGCTGGAAGGACTACACGAAGAAGCTCGCCAAGAAGGCT
>RGTE01000226.1 GCA_010025475.1 Verrucomicrobiota bacterium | reverse complement strand
TCTGCAACTGATTGGTGAGCGGATCAATGTAGTTGAACTGCTCCAGGAACGTGTAGCCCAACCCCAGTTCCAGAGCCGGGATGATTTGCCACCGGGTGCCGAGGTTGATCGAATTATATCCGTTCCCACCGATGGAAGTGGCCGAACCCAAGGTGCCGGTCCACCAAGGCACCGGCATGATGTTCAACTGGTTGTAAATCTCGGGAAAATCCGAGCTGATGGTCTCGGGGATTTGCACGTTCGCGGTATTTAATCCAGGCAGGTTGGGACGAATGGGCTGGTAATCCCCGTACAGTTTCCAATTCGCCAATTCATATGGCTGTCCATCCCGCTTGGTGAGAACCCGGTTCATGATCCCGGGCCGAACGACAAGAAGCTGATCGATCGAATCAATCGAGTTGTAGAGCGTGGGATTCAGCGGGGTGGATTGGGTGGAATTGACCCGGTTGTCGAATCCGGCAAATTCCGTGGGCCGCACATTGGGACGGGGAACATAGGTAAAGTTCACAAACGGCTCCATCACATGCCGAAGGCCGTCAATCCCCCAGGCCTTGTCTTTCACATCGTTCCAGGTGGCGTGGACCTTGGTGGAAATATCGGTTCCGAGGTTAAAGACGTATCGGAACAGGGAGGTGTCCGAAAGAGTGGCGTTGTTTCCGATGTTGCTTCCCAGCGCGTTGGTCTGCGTGTTTTGGGTGACGTTGCCCGGACCGAGATTGCTACGGGTGTATATCGTCCCGCGGATACCGGCCCGGGGGGTGAAGTTCAGCCAATCAAAATACTGCCGGGGGTACAGGAGTTGGTGGTACGTGTCATAACGAATCGCGGTGTAATCGGTCTGGTTGGCAACCTGGTTCCATTGGGTCCCCAGGTAGCCGACGCTGGACTCCCCCTCATAGGCCAGTCCGGGATGGCCGTCCGGATTTTTGGAAAACTCCTCGGGATCGTAGGTTCCGGGAATGAACTGCCGCTTGAATTCCATTTTTGCGGAGGGCTTTTGTTGCTGCGTCTGGAATAGGTTGTTGATTTGGGTCCGGGCGTTGGCGGTGACGGTAAAATTGGGATCCTGATACATCGCGTCCAGATAGGTGTTGGGCTGCTGGTCCCTCATGTAATCATCCGCAAAGAAATCCTGTGTCACATAAGCGTCGCTCAGGACGTTCAGGCGGGAACGGGAGCTGAAGGAGGGCGCGTCGAAGGCCGCGGCACGGTCCGCATCCACCCGATTTCCTCCCTTCATGATGGTCGTGTTGTGGCTGTAGGGAAACCAGTACCGGCCGCGGGGGGGCGCGGCGTTGGCGGGCCGCTCGGTGGATCCATCGTAAATCTGGTATCCCCGATCATTGATGTACCAGCCCCGCAGCTGGACCGCGGTGAGCGGATGATCGGTGTTCTTGCCCGGAGTCACGTAGGAGGCCGCTGCCCCTCCCGCCCATCCGCGACGGCTGTAATAATCTACGTTGATTTCCCCCTTCAGCTTATCCGTGAGGGCAAACCGGTAGGCCCCCAAAGCGTAGATGCCCAGTCGGGAAACGGAACCTGCCGAGATATCCACGGACGAGTGGGTGTCCCGCTGGTACTGGACCAGGTAAGGGAACCAGAACAGCGGAACATCGCCGAAATAAGCCACGGAATTTTCCACGATGGTTTTGTCGTCCGGGTAGAGGCTGACGGAGGAGGCTTTCACCTTCCAACCGGGCGTCTCCCGGTTGTCCGTGGAATAATGGCCCCCTTCGATATCGTAGTGCCCAACTTCCGGAGTGTTGATGGATTGCCCCTCGACCATCATTTTTCCGTCCAAAAACCGGAATTTTTCCGAAAGGATTTTTTTTGTCCGGAAATTGTAGGTCAGAAGATCCCCGCGATAAATTTGATCCATCTTGTAAAGGCG
>RGTE01000225.1 GCA_010025475.1 Verrucomicrobiota bacterium | reverse complement strand
CGATCCACCATCAACCCCATAACATTCCCCGCCCAGCCCGTCCAGATATTTCAGGAACAAAACCCAGCTCGTTTGCTCCGTATAATCCAGCTCTGTGGCGCAGCCAGCTTCCTTGCGGAGCGTGTCATCGATATTCCGAAATGCCTGCTCGAACATGGGTCTCCTTTATGCCGTGTTGGTGGTCCGGTGGCCAGCCGTAGAAGCAGTCCTAATTGGCCGATTTGCCCGGCAAAAACCAAAATGCAGGACCATAATCACGCCTCAGAACTACCAAACTGGGTGGTACATCCGCGGTACTATGGTGGCCTGCACTCGGTTCCTTTCTTTAAGCCTGTTCCGATCCCTTTTTCAGCCTTTCCTTGGCCTCTTCGACTGTCTCATCAACAGGCCGAAGCTCCATGCCCAGAAGGGCATCATTCACGATGTTTGATTCCGCATACTGAAAGGCAAAACCATGGTCATTATTGACGATGACCGAAACTTTCACTCCCAGCACGTACGGCTCAATTTTCTTCATGAAGGCAATTGCCGCATCTGCCAGGGTCTCAGGTTTATCGGCGCCTCCCTTATTAATTATCTTATTTTTCATATATTTACCTCCTTTCCATTTCCAATCTTATCTAAAATTCTAATTGAAGTCAATATAAATAATTGTTTATCAATAAATTATATAAATAAAAGTTTGCATTATAATAAATCCATGATAGACCTAGTAATACAGCATATAAATCATTGTATATTAATAAAATATATCGAAATTTTTTAGAAACTACTGCTAATCAACAATATAATAATGAAAAGAGTTCCAATCTCTTTCAGCCAAACGATAAGTTAGCGTATGGTTCCTAACCCACCACTTCGGGAGAGGTGTTTCTGGTTGGTCGCAGAGTATCGGGGGGAATGACTGGCATCAGGTTAGATGCCCAACAAACAGGCGGGGTTAAAATCCCGCGGACAAGCACGCCGTGTGGGTGTGAATCTGGTTTTCCCAAGCCAGCGAAACATCCAAGCATATTTTCCGCCAGTTCAACCTGGTTCTGAGTTTTAGCACACGTCTCAGCCGCCCCTCTCAAGGGGGCATGAAGGAAAATCCAGTTAAATCTGGTGAAACCTATTGGTTTGACCTGCCAAGTAAAACAACCCGGTCCCTCAAAAAAAGAAGGTTCATCACATGCCCTGCATTGTGTTCAGATTATATCCTAAAAAAAGTATAGGCTCATCCAGACAGCCAAAGATCCAAGCCTTCCTAAAATAAAAATTCTAAAACTTAAAGCCGAAGGCTTTAAATCAGCCAGAGGCTGATCATTCCTACAACACCTTTCCAAGTGTAATTCCATGCATGATCCCAAATACGGCTCAAATGTTCAGGGAAGGTAAGGCGGAACTCCTCAAGCTATACGGTAATAGGTATGTGGTGTTTGATGCCCGGGGAATCATGTTGCCACAATCCTTCATGGGATTAATGACAACCCGCAATTATAAGGAGTTTCAGCGCAAGTTTATCACCACACTTGATGATGTGTCCTTTATCCGTGATGGCTATTACATCGCCCACAACAAGGAACCCAATACCCGGATGAAAACCTGGGGAACAGAGAATCACTACGTCCAAGATGAGCTAGTTCATACCACGATATATCTGACCAGCGATTTCGATCCCATTCACATACAAGTTCAAAGTTTGTAGTTCGGCACCTCAACCTCTACCTCCGGGTCAGTATTAAACCCTTCAAACCCCACCAAGACCCGGTTTTCCTTTATCTTCTGATAGAATAAAAGCTTATGAAGCCGAAGTATCTCCAATGACTCAATAAACCTCGAAGGAGCTATTTTGTATGCCAATTCAATATCATTTAAATAAATCATGCTTTTATTTGATTCAAATAAGTAGTCCTGAATCAGTAGGTAAATATACAAGGA
>RGTE01000224.1 GCA_010025475.1 Verrucomicrobiota bacterium | reverse complement strand
CTTGTTGGGTCCCCGAATTAGCCGGCCACACCCGTGGCCGAATTATCCCGGAAAGGCTCCCGGGCTAACTCTTGGATTTTGCCTTTGCTGCTATTCATGAAACTTAAGCCGCCGCGGCCGCCTCGGGCTTGGAGCGGATCACCCGCGCCACCCGGGCGCCGGGTTCGTTGATTAGGCGGGCCAGCGTCGCCGCCGGGGCCTGGATCGCTCCGAGCAGGCGGGCGCGCAGAACTTCCGCGGACGGCAGATCGGCGAGCATCGTCAGCTCGGAGGTGCCGAGGAGCTTTCCGTCCATCACGCCCACGCGGACGTTTGGACGGGTAAACTCGGCCTTGAAGGTCTTGATCACCTTGGCGGCCGCCGGGGCGTCGGCCCCCCCGGAAACCACCGCGGTCTGGCCGGCCAGATCCTTGTCCATCGCTGGCAGGGACGCCTCGTTCAGCGCCCGCCTGAAAAGGGTGTTCTTCACGACCTTCACGGCCGCACCGACCTTTCGCAAACGCCCGCGCAGCTCGGAAAACTCCGCAACCTTCATCCCGGTGTAGTCCAGCACGATCAGATATGGCGAGGACTTCACCCAGTCCTTCAGCGTGCCGATCATCACATTCTTCTCTTCCTTCATGGCGTCTCCTTTACTCCTCGCTCGCGACCGATTCGGTCACAGCCAGCGGGATCCCCGGGGAAAAGGTCGCGGACAGGACGCAGTTCTTGATGAACTTGCCCTTCGCGCCGGAAGGCCGGGCCTTGGTGACCGACTCGATCACCGCCTGGACGTTCTCCCCCAGTTTTTTCTCCTCGAAATTCAGCTTCCCGCAGCTCACGTGCAGGTTGGCGCCCTTGTCGACCTTGAACTCCACCCGGCCGGCCTGGCACTCCTTGACCGCCTTGGCCGTGTCCTCCGTGACCGTCCCGGTCTTCGGGTTCGGCATCAGGCCGCGCGGCCCGAGCACCTTGCCGAGCTTGCGCACTTCCGTCATCGCGTCGGGCGTGGCCACGGCCACGTCAAAATCGGCCCAGCCGTCCGTCACCTTCTTGATCAAATCCGCAAAACCCACCGCTGTCGCCCCGGCGTTCTTGGCCGCCTCGGCCGCCGTCCCCTGGGCAAACACGATCACCCGCACCGTCTTGCCGGAGCCGTGCGGCAGGCTCACCGTGCCGCGCACCACCTGGTCGGTCTGCTTCGGGTCCACGCCCAGGTTAAAGGCCAGGTCCACGCTGGGATTCGCCTTGCTCTTGCCGGCGGGCATTTTCTTGAGAATCGAGACGGCTTCACCGACCGAGTAGCGTTTCTTCGCCTCGATCAGCTTGGTGCCCTCGCGGTACCGGCGGCTGGGAAGTTTGGCCATGGCGCGCTCCTTTAGTCCGTGATTTCCAGGCCCATCTGACGGGCCGTGCCGGCGATGATGCGGAAGGCTGCCTCGTCCGAGGCCGCGTTCAGGTCGTTCCGCTTCACTTTGACGATGTCCATCACCTGCTTCTTGGAAACTTTGCCGACTTTCACCCGGTTTGGCTCCTTCGAACCCGAGGCCAGATTGGCCGCCTTTTTCAGGAGAATGGAGGCGGGCGGAGACTTGGTAATAAAGGTGAAGCTCTTGTCCTTGTAGACGGTGATGACGACCGGAAGGATGTTGCCCCCCTCCTTGGCCGTGCGGGCGTTGAACTCCTTGCAGAAGGCCATGATGTTGACCCCCTGCTGACCAAGCGCCGGACCCACTGGAGGGGCCGGGTTGGCCGCTCCCGCGGGGATCTGCAGACGGATGATTCCGGTGACTTCCTTCGCCATAAAACTCCTTAGGTCTTCTCCACTTGCCAGTATTCGAGCTCCACGGGCGTGGACCGGCCGAAGATGGAAACCGCCACGCGGACGCGCCCGCGCTCGGTGTCCACTTCCTCGATGACCCCTTCCTGGTTTTGGAAGGG
>RGTE01000223.1 GCA_010025475.1 Verrucomicrobiota bacterium | reverse complement strand
CGAAAAGCCGCCCTGGAGTACGCCGAACGGATCGCGAAAATGAGGGACGAGCTGGGCGATTCCCTGTTGCTGGTGATGCGGGTCTACTTTGAGAAGCCACGGACCACGGTGGGTTGGAAGGGTCTGATCAACGACCCCCACCTCGACGGCTCGCTGGATTTGGAGGGCGGACTGAAACTGGGTCGGAAACTCCTCGCTGAAATCAACGAACTGGGCGTGCCGGCCGGGACGGAATTCCTGGATCCGATCGTGCCCCAGTATCTCTCCGACCTCGTGACCTGGGCGGCGATTGGGGCGCGGACGACGGAGAGTCAGACCCACCGGGAGATGGCGAGCGGCCTGTCCATGCCGGTGGGATTCAAGAATGGGACGGACGGGAGCCTGCAGGTGGCGGTCGACGCCATGCTTTCGGCGCGGACGCCGCATTCCTTTGTCGGGATCGATCCGGAAGGTCTGACCAGCGTGGTGCGGACTACCGGCAACACCTCGACCCACCTCGTCTTGCGGGGCGGGCGGGAGAAGAGCAACTTCGACCCCGAAAGTTTGGCGGCGGCACGAGAGTCGCTCAAAAAGCACCAGCTCCCTGTGCGGCTGATGGTGGACTGCAGTCACGCTAACTCCGGCAAGGAGGCCACCAAGCAGGAAGTCGCCTGGAAGAGCGTGATTGAGCAAAGAAAGTCCGGCACGCCCGGGATTCTCGGGTTGATGCTGGAAAGCCACCTGCACGAAGGCCGGCAGAACATCCCCGCGGAAGGCCCCCAGGGGCTGAAGTACGGTGTGTCCGTGACCGATGCCTGTATGGGATGGGAGCAGACCGAGTCGCTGCTCCGCTGGGCCGCCCGCTGAGCGGGATTGGCCTCGTGCGTTCCGTTTTCTAGGATTTCCCCTTGAAGAACTCCCCATCCATTTCCTCCGGGCAGGTGCGGGCGGACTACGCCCGGCACGTGGTGCCTTCTTACAAGCGGGCCGAGACCGCCCCGGTGCTGGTGAGAGGTGAGGGGACGAGGGTTTGGGATGCCGACGGGAAGGAGTATCTGGATTTTGGCGGCGGGATCGCGGTGAACTGCCTGGGTCACGCCCATCCGCGGCTGGCCAAGGTTTTGCAGGAACAGGCCGCCCAGCTGGTTCATGTTTCCAATCTTTTCTTTCACCCCAAGCAGGCCGAGCTGGCGGCGGAACTGGTGAAGCGGACGGGGCCGGGGAAGGTGTTTTTCTGCAACAGCGGGGCGGAAGCCAACGAGGCCATGGTGAAGGCGGCACGGAAGGCGGGTGCGCCCCAGGGTCGATTTGAAATCATCACCACCCTGAATTCCTTCCATGGGCGGACGCTGGGCATGATCGCGGCTTCCGGGCAGGAGCGGTTGCGGGAAGGCTTCGGGCCAACTATGCCGGGATTCGTTCATGTTCCCTACAACGACCTAGGGGCGGTAGAGAGGGCCATCGGGCCCAAGACGGCCGCGGTGTTGATTGAGGGTATCCAGGGAGAAGGAGGGGTGATCCCCGCCTTGGCCGATTATCTGCTGGGACTGCGGAAGCTGACCCGGGACCGGGGAATTTTTCTGCTGATGGACTCCGTGCAGTGCGGCCATTACCGGACCGGCTGTTTTCAGAGCTATGAAAAGATTTTAAGGGAAGCGGGAAAGAAGGAGGTGCTTCTGCCGGACGCGGTCTCCATGGCGAAAAGTCTGGGCGGGGGGTTCCCGATCGGGGCGGTCTGGTTTGGGCATGGGCTCATGGATGCGCTGGAGGCGGGAAGCCACGGGACGACTTACGGGGGAACGGCGCTGGCGTGTGCGGTGGCTCTGGAGGTTTTGAGGGTCATCGGGCAGGAGAAATTGGCGGAAAATGTGGCGGCGCGGGGGGAGGAGTTGAAGAAGGGACTGGCGAAGTTGGCGGGACGGGGCTGGGTGGGGGAGGTGC
>RGTE01000222.1 GCA_010025475.1 Verrucomicrobiota bacterium | reverse complement strand
CCTAGGTGCAGGAAAAGCCGTGATCACGTCCTACGACGGGTCTTATGAGGACACGGTGACCGTGCCCAATACCATCGACGGTCTATCCGTCATCAGCATCAGCAACACCTTCAAATACAGTGATGTCAGCAAGCTGACCCTGCCCAACTCCATCGGAGCCATCGAACAAAATGCCTTTCAGGAGTGTGTGGCGCTTTCCGCCCTCACCATTCCCGTCAATATTACCAACATACAAAGCTACGCTTTTTTGGGTTGCACCGGTCTCAAGACGCTCACTTTCTCGGTGGGCACAAATCGGATTTCCTGGGGGGATGGCGCTTTTCAGGGTTGCACCAAGCTAAGCCAAATTGAAATCCCGGACCGTGTGAGGGAAATATCCGAGCATCTTTTTGATCGCTGCTCCTCGCTGAGCAATGTGGTGGTCCAGGGGGAATTCGAGAAGATCGGGGCCTATGCCTTTCAAAACACAACTTCGCTCAAAAACCTGGTTTTTCAAAGCAATGTTATGGCCGTCTTGCATAACACCTATCCGCCAGAAGGCTTCTATGGAGGGCCGGATATTGGTTCTTACCGCGAGGGGGCGTTCGAAGGCAGTGGTCTAACCAACGCCTTGTTCCGCGGCGACGTGACCACCATCGAATCTTTCGCATTCAGAAAAATGCCAAACCTCAGGACGATCTATTTTGAGGGAGATGTGAAAAATATTGGGAGCAACGCTTTCGAGCTTTGTCCCAGTCTCGAGACGCTTGTGGTAGGTGGTGGTGTCGATCGTTTGGGTTCCTATTTATTTAAAAACTCCCCTTCCTTGACCAACATTGTTTTTTACGGGGATGCCGCGGATCTCTTCATGCCGACCTCCGTGCCGGCCACCCCGGAAAATAAACAAGCCGCCATGAAATTCCTACCTCGGTATATGGCCAGCACCAGCCAACGGGGCAACGTCCTCCGAAACTACCGCCCCAAAATCCAGACGTTGCCGGCTTTGGGTGGAACCAGCCGGATGGATCTCGGCTTGGCAGCGGCGTTTGAGGGGAGAGCGGACACCATTTTTGTGCTAACCGACGGCAAGCCGGTGATCCGGCGCGCCATGGATGAAAAGGAGAGGGAAGATTACCGGAAAAAGATGGCGGATGCGGAGATCTCCGCGGCTGACCGGCAGAAATATGAAAAAGAAATGACGGAGTACCGGAAGGATTACGAGAAGTACAACGAGGAGCTCAAAAAGTATCGGGAGAAATACGCGGACAAACTACAGGAGAAAGCGCGCAAGGAGGCGGAAAACCGGGCCAAGGGGAAGGGCCGGGTGATCGAGGGTCAGGGTTTTGTCTTGGATCCTGTCAAAGTTCCAGGTTTACCGGAACCGCCCAAGGCCCCGGCGGTCCCTCCTCCGCCCGCCCGGAAAAATCAGGGACAGGCCCTGGCGGCGCCCGATCTGGGAAATTGGACGGACGATCAGATTCTTGAATATCTCAAGGAGACCATCGCAGGCACCTACAAGAAAGACGGCTATGACCTGCCCTCAATCCATGGGGTCGCTTTTATGTCCAAGTCTACGGAGGAGAAATTCCTCCGTTCGTTGGCTTCACGCAACAACGGGAACTTCATGCGGATCTCCGCACCTATCAAGGATACCTCCGGCAATTAAACCTGAATCGGCGGATTGGGGTTTCTCTTGGTTGGGTCGTGTTGTTGAAAAAGGAACTATTCCGAAAATCAGGAAAACTAATGGAGGTGGAACACTTCCCGTAAAGAGATTGCCTTGGGGGATGGTCCGGATTGGGGGGCATGATGTCCCCCATGTGCTGCCACCATTTCTGGCATTCGGGGGTTTGGGCAATGGCTTGCCAGCGGGCCTCGTCCTCGATCTCCGCGTAGGCGAAGAGTTGGCGGGTCTCGGCATGGAGAAAAATGGAGGAGTTG
>RGTE01000221.1 GCA_010025475.1 Verrucomicrobiota bacterium | reverse complement strand
ACATCTTTATAGTCCTTGAGCTGGTCCGTGTAGTCCTCATAGGCGTCACGGGGCTTGTCGGATTCCGCGGAAATACGGTTCAGCTGATCGACCGCTTCCCGGAGTTCCTTCATCGTCTTGTCGATCAGGGCTTCGATCTTTTCCAGATTGGTGGTCATTTCCCGGGCCCGCTCGGCGGTATCGGAGGCGGGCAGGAGGGTAGCGGTGAGGACGAGCATCAGCGTTGTCAGAAGGAGCTTGTTCATGCGGTGGGTATAAATCACGGTTTACGGGCGGGAAGCAAAAATCTTCGGTAGGGCTGATGATCCTCATCGGCCGATAGCCTGCTTCAGGCCTGTAAGTTGAAGGATCAATCGGCTGATCGGGACGATAGCCCTACCATGGCCTGAATCGCCAATCTGTGTATTTTCACCCAATGGCTTGGCTCTTTCTGCTTCTCGCCTCGGCGGGCATGGCCATCGCCGACGAGCGACTCCTGGAGGTCACCCCCGAAACTATTCCCGGTCTGGTGCTGGACCTGAGATATGCCTCCACGAACAACATCACAGGGAAGGCGCTTTATCCGGAAGCCAGGGCCTACCTGCGACCGGAAACGATCCAAAAACTCCGGAAAGTGGCCAAGAATCTGCAGGAAGAAGGATACCGGTTGGTGATTTGGGATGCTTGGAGGCCGGCATCGGCTCAAAAGGCGCTATGGGAGGCCAAGCCGGAGGGTCGATTTCTAACCCCCCCGAGCAAGATCAGTCGTCACAACAGGGGAACCAGCGTGGATGTAACCCTGGCGGACAGAAACGGAAACATCCTGGAGATGCCCAGTGACCACGATGAATTCAACGCCAAGGCGGATGAGGATTTCTCCGACGTGCCCAAAGAGGCGGCCAAGCGGGCCCGGACTTTGCGCGCCGCCATGTTCCAAGCCGGCTTTTCAGGAGTTCCGGACGAGTGGTGGCATTACGATTTAAGGGATTGGAGGGACTATGAGGCGATTAAAGGCGATGAGATGGGGGCTGGCAGGTAAAAGGCCGCCGTTTAAGTTTACGCTGGGAGCACCTCCGGGGTTCAAAAGTTCGTCTTTTCGTGGTTTCATCCATATGGGCCTCGGATACCGGCGATGGCTGACGGCGAACCTGCTTCGGGAGGAACCGGGTCCGATCCTGTCCGAGTCGGTCCTTCAGCGGATCTGGTTTGAACAGCTGATTCGGGATCCGCTAACCACCTTGGCGGGGGATTCGATCCGGCTTCTTCATCCCGGCATCTGGAATCATCGCCCGGGCCCTGATTTTCTGCGGGCCTCTTTTTCCTTGGCGGATGGCAGGGTTTTGACCGGGGATGTGGAGTTGCACCGGCACTCGTCCGATTGGGGTGCCCACAAACATTCCAACAACCCGGCTTATCAAAACGTTCTTCTTCACGTCTTCTGGCAGGCAGACCCCGGGTTGGGCGCATCACTGCCGGCGGGAATCCGCCAAGTGGCCCTGGAGCAACAGCTTTCTGCGCCGCTCACGGAACTGGTCTCCCTCTTTCACTCCTCTCCCACCGAAGTTCTTTCGGGAGAGAAGCCCGGCCAATGTCATCCGGCGCTGCTGGCCCTGCCGCCGGAGAAGTTGAAGGAGATCCTGGAGGAGGCCGGATGGCATCGTTTACGGCAACGGCGTTCCCTGGCACAGGCCCGGGTCGTTTCCTTTGGATTGGACCAGGCGGTTTGGATCGCCTTGGCGGAGGGGTTGGGCTTTTCCGAAAACCGGGAACCGTTTGCGGCTTTGGCCCGGGCTGTTCCGATCCGGAAGCTTTTACAGATTCCCGATCCCCTGGAGCGAAAGGCGGTTCTTTATGGAACGGCCGGTCTTTTGCCGGACCCCACCCGTTTCAAGGTCAGGGAACAAGCTTTGCCTCTGGTTAGGCAACTCTGGGACTCTTGGTG
>RGTE01000023.1 GCA_010025475.1 Verrucomicrobiota bacterium | reverse complement strand
AGAGACTCCCCCCTCCTCGGACCAGGCCAAGCCCTAGAAAACCGCCTTGGTTGCCGGGCTAGGACGGCAATAGTTGGGACATGAACAAACCCCGTCTCTCTTTTTGGCAAATCTGGAACATGTCCTTTGGATTCCTCGGAATCCAATTCGGGTGGGGTCTCCAGATGGCCAACATGTCGGCCATTTACAAGTACCTGGGCGCCGCCGACCACGAGATTGCCTGGCTCTGGATCGCCGCACCTCTCACCGGCCTCCTAATCCAACCGGTGGTCGGTCAAATGAGCGACCGTTGTTGGACGGGGTTGGGCCGCCGCCGTCCCTTCATTCTGATCGGCGCCATCCTGGCTTCCCTGGCCCTTCTGCTCATGCCCAACTCCCCCACCCTTTGGATAGCCGCGGGTCTTTTGTGGGTTCTCGACGGATCCATCAACGCCAGCATGCAACCTTTCCGTGCCCTCGTGGCCGATAACACCCCGGAGGACCAAAACTCCCAAGGCTTTGCCATGCAAAGCCTGTTCATCGGCCTTGGGGGGACTGTTTCCTCGGCTTTACCGTGGATGATGACCAATTGGTTTGGTGTCCAGGTGGAGGAGGCCGGCGGCGGCCATATTCCCGCCTCCGTGAAACTTTCCTTTTACATTGGCGCCGTCGCGTTCCTGGCAGCAGTGATCTATACCGTATTCACCACCAGGGAATATCCCCCCTCGGATCAGGATCTGGCGGAGATTCGAGCCCGAAAGTTCGACTGGACCCTCGGCTTGGGGGAGATCACCGGGCTGGTCATGCGTACCCCCCGCCGGATGTGGGAATTGGGATTGGTGCAATTTTTCACCTGGATCGGCCTCTTTTGCATGTGGATCTACTTTTCCCCGGCGGTGGCCAAGCGCCTTTACCACGCCACACCGAATTCGCCCGAGTTTGCCATGGCGGTGGAATGGGCCGGTTTCTGCTTTGCGGTCTACAATGCCGTCTGTTTCTTTTTCTCCTTTGCCCTGATCGCCCTCACCAAACGCATCAGCGCAAAACTCGTCCATACCGCCTGTCTCCTGGCCGGCGCAGTAGGGTTGGCTTCGGTTTTGGTCGCCAATGACAAACATCTACTTTTGCTTTCCATGGTCGGCGTGGGGATCGCCTGGGCCAGCATTTTGTCCATGCCCTATGCCATGGTCAGCACGGCTCTACCCAAGGAAAACATGGGGGCCTACATGGGAATCTTTAACCTCTTCATTGTGATTCCCCAGGTGGTCGCCACCCTGGCCTTGGGACCCGCGATGCAGTTCTTTTTGGCGGACGATCCGGTTCGGGCCGTGGCCGCCGGAGGGGCCTCTTTCGGCATCGCCGCCGTGCTCACCTTGTTGGCGGTGAGTTACCAGGCACCACGGGGTGGCCTCGCCGCCGTTTCCGGCGGCGGCGGTCACTAGGAGGTTTTTCTACTTCAGGCCGATCAGAGCCAGTCCGTTCAGGGCGGCCGCAAAAAGAAAAGCCCCAAGGAAGATACAAACTGGCAGGGTCAGCACCCAAGCCATCAAGATGCTCCGAACCGTGGCCATTTGCAGCCCGGAGTTGTTGGCCGCCATCGTCCCGGCCACGCCGGAGGACAACACGTGGGTGGTGCTGATCGGTAGGCCGTAGTGGTCGGCCAACAAGATCGTTCCCATCGCGACCATTTCCGCCGAGGCTCCCTGCGCGTACGTAAGGTGCTCCTTGCCGATCCGTTCCCCCACCGTCCGCACAATCCGTTGGTACCCGATCATCGTTCCCAGGCCGAGCGCGAGCGCCACGGAATATTTTACCCAGTCGGGAATAAAGTTGGTCAGCTCCTCGGAATGCTGAGCCATCGCCCGAGCATCTTTCCGCACCACCCCGGCTTCCTCCAGGTGCCCCTTTTGTTCCAGTTTGCGGATCGTTTTGGAAATGAGAAATAGGTCCGTGCGGACATCGCCCCGCTCCGACGCGGGCAGGGCCTGAAAGGTTTCCGAATTCTGCAAACGTTCACGGATGTCATCGCAGGCCCCGGCCAGCGCGGCAAACGTGTCCTGGGTGAACTTTCCGGTGGGTTTGATATACGCGGAGAGAATGTCGTTGGCCCCCTGCTTCTCGATCTTATTTCCTCCCGCCACCTTATCAAAGACCGACGCGAGTTCCCCCGCCTCGGCGGCAAGACTCGTGACGGTGTGGTGATCCGCCGACATTTTGAGGGCGTAAGTCCCGGGCAGAATCCCGACCAGGATCAGGACGATCAGTCCCATGCCCTTTTGTCCATCATTGGAGCCGTGAGCAAAACTCACCCCGGTGCAGGTCAGCATCAGGATTCCCCGAATCCACCACGGGGGCGGCTTTTGCCCCTTGGGCGCCTGGTACAACTCCGGCGAGCGAAGCAAAACTTTGGCCGCAATCAGGAGAAGTGCGGCGGCACCGAAACCGATCAAGGGGGAGACCATCAGTCCCAGCATCACCTGCTGGGCCTTGACCCAGTTGACGCCTGCCGTCACGGTGTGTTCCGGTCCGAAGACCGAGTTGGCGAGGCCGACCCCGAGAATCGAGCCGATCAGGGTGTGCGAGCTAGAAGCGGGCAACCCCAGGTACCAGGTACCCACGTTCCAAACGATCGCGGAAACGAGCAGGGAAAACACCATCGCAAAGCCCGAGGACGTGCCGATGTTCAGCACGAGTTCCACCGGCAAAAGGGCGACGATTCCAAAAGCCACCGCCCCCGAGGAAGTCAACACCCCGATCAAATTCCAAATTCCCGACCAAACCACCGCCGGGGTGGGCTTAAGGGTGTGGGTGTAAATAACCGTGGCCACAGCGTTGGCGGTATCGTGGAATCCGTTCACAAACTCAAACCCCAGGGCCAGTCCCACGGCCACGACCAGGAAGGCGTAGGTCAGGAAGTGGGGATCCCGAATCGCTTGAACCAAAGCATCCATCGGCACCTCAAGACCCTACCTGCCCTTCTCTACAAACAAGGGACAAAATGTGACGTTTTGATGACAGTTCTCGTGTCCCAGCTCAAGCCCCAGCAAGATGATTCCCATGCCGAAACCTTTTCAGGTTCAAAAGCCCGGTCCCCTGCTTTCTTCCCTTTTTGACGCCTGGCCGAAGGAAAAAAAGAAGCAGATCCGAACCTGGCTCAAATTCCAGGCGATCAACGTTAACGGGCAACCCGTCAGCCAGTTCGACCATCCTCTCAAAACCGGCGACACCGTCTCGGTCCGCACCGACCGCCATGCCGTACCCAAGACCCGGCTCTCTTCAGGTCTTCAGATCTACTTTGAGGACGCCCATCTCCTCGTGGTCGAAAAGCCTGCGGGTTTGCTCAGCATCGCCAGCCCCGCGGAACCTGAGCGGACCGCCTATTTCCAGCTCACCGACTACCTCCGACACAAAAACCCCCGTTCCCGTCAGCGAGCCTGGATCGTTCACCGGCTCGACCGGGAAACTTCCGGATTGATGGTTTTCGCGAAGACCGCACCCACCAAGGAAGCTCTGCAGTCTCAGTGGGACACCTTTGAAAAAACTTATCAGGCCGTGGTGGAAGGCCACCTGCCCAAAACCTCGGGCACCCTTCGGTCCGATCTTGACGAGTCCAATCCCCACCATGTGACTGTCCGCCCCAAATCCGAACGGACCCGCCACGCCATCACCCACTACCGGGTTTTGAAATCATCTCCCCACCGTTCCTGGGTGGAACTGACCCTGGAAACCGGCCGTCGCCATCAGATCCGGGTTCAGCTGGCGGATGCCGGATGCCCGGTCGTGGGGGATGAAAAATACGGGGCAAAAACCGATTCCGCCGGCCGGCTGGCTCTGCATGCCTGTTTCCTCCGCTTCCGCCATCCCGCGACAAAAGCAGAACTCCGCTTTACCTCACCGTTTCCCAAGCCCCTCCTACGGTTGATTTAATTTTTTAAGCAAACCATGCCTTTGGACGCGCGTTCTTAGCGCAGCCCTTGTTACCCCCAGCACATCGGCGGCTTTTTGCACGTTGCCGCCGGACTCCTGCAGGGCTTTTTCCACCAGCATCTTTTCCGCGGCACCCAGCAAGTCTTGTCCATGGGCTTTTGTTTTCAGCTCGGACCACCAATCGCCCCCTTCCGCGGAGGTTCCGCCCGATGAAGGCAGATCGGAGGAAAGATCGCCCGGTTCGATGGTGTCCGAAGTGGCACAGACCACCGCCCTCTGCACGGCGTTCTCCAGCTCGCGGACGTTGCCGGGCCAGCGGTTGAATTGGAGAACCTTTTTCGCGGAGGCGGAAAACCTAAGCCTTCGGTCTTTTCCTTCCCTTTGGAGGAAATAGTCAGCCAAGGGAAGAATGTCCTCCCCCCGTTCCCGCAAGGGCGGTAACTGGATCATCACCACGTTCAAACGGTAAAAGAGATCCTCCCGAAAGGTCTTCTCCTTCACCATCGCCGCGAGGTCCTTGTTGGTGGCCGCAATGACGCGCACCCTCGTGCGCAGTGTTTGGTCACCCCCCAAACGCTGGAACTCTCCGTTTTGCAGAATGCGCAGCAGCTTGGCCTGCAAGGCCAACGGCATATCCCCGATCTCATCCAAGAAGATCGTGCCCCCGTCCGCCCGCTCAAACTTCCCGATCCGCTGGGTCAGCGCCCCGGTAAAAGCCCCGCGTTCATGACCGAATAATTCGCTTTCCAGAAGTGTGTCGGGAATCGCCGCACAGTTGATCGCGACATACGGACGCGCCGCCCGTGGGCTGTTGGCATAAATGGCGCGGGCAATCAGTTCTTTTCCCGTGCCACTTTCCCCCACCAGAAGAACGCTCGCGTCGGAACGGGCCACCTGGCCCACCAACTTGTAAATTTTTTGCATGGAGGCGGAAGTGCCGATCAGACCGGGAACGGGCCCAGCATCGCCCTCTGCCTTCTTTCCCGCCGATGCGGCCGTCAACTCTTCCATCGAGGCGGCTGTCTGGAGAGCGCGCCGAAGCAGAGCCAGCAGTTCCGGCACGTCGAACGGCTTCAACACGTAATCAAACGCCCCGTGTTTCATCGCCTCAATGGCAGTCTGAGCCGTGCCATGGGCGGTCATCACGATCACCAGTTGGCGCGGGTGTTCTTGGCGGATTTGTCGGAGAATTTCCAGGCCGTTCTCCTCCCCGATCCTGACGTCCAGAAGCACCAGATCGGCCGGTTGCTTCCGCAGCTGTTTCAGCCCTTCTTCCCCGCTGGTGCATCCGGCGACTTGGACCGGTTCCTCGGACAGAACCCGCTGAAAGGAATACGCCACATCCTTGTCATCATCGATGACGAGAACCCGCTGCCGGCCGGAACCGGTGGTCTTGAACTTGGGACTCATCCCGCGCGACCCGCCGCCTTCACAAAGGGCAAAACCTCCTCCGCCAGCTTCTGGATGCCCTTGAGGTCTAATTGTTGCTGGCCGTCGCTCTTCGCCTCGGCCGGATTCGGATGCACTTCTACCAACAAACCGTCCGCCCCCACGGCCGCCGCCGCCCGGCTGAGGGCAATCACCAGATCCGCCCGGCCAGCTGCCTGACTTGGATCCACAAGGACCGGCAAGTGGCTCTCCCGTTTAGCCAACGCCACCGCCCCGAGATCCAGGGTGTTGCGCACCGCCGTTTCAAAGGTGCGGATGCCGCGCTCGCAAAGGATCACCTGCCCGTTGCCGGAACTCATCACGTATTCCGCCGCCAACAGCCACTCCTCCACCTTCATGGAGAGCCCCCGCTTGAGCAGCACCGGCCGGCCGGAAGCCGCCGCCGCTTTTAAAAGCGAAAAGTTTTGCGAATTTCGTGCGCCGATCTGCAGGATGTCCGCGACTGCAGCGACCTTGTCCACGTGGGCCTCGGAAAGCACCTCCGTGACAATGCCCAACCCCGTCTCTTTTTTGGCCAAAGCCAGAAGCTCAAGGCCCTTTTCTCCCAGTCCCTGGAATTCGTACGGCGAGGTCCGCGGCTTAAAAGCCCCGCCGCGCAAGAAAGTAGCGCCTGCCTTTTTGACCGCCCGCGCCGTGGTCAGCAACTGGTCCTCCGATTCCACCGAGCATGGCCCTGCCATTAGGCAAAAAGGTTCATTGCCTCCGATCGCGACCCCGTGAGCCTTTACCACCGTGGCGGTTTTTCTTCCTTCCTGGGCCACAAGTTTGTAGCGCCGCTGAACCGGCAAAACGGCCTCGACCTGGGGCCACGTCGCCAAAGCCTCCAGGGAGGCGTGGGAGCGCTCGTCGCCGATCGCGGCGATCACCGTCTGAACCTCCCCGAGGATGGGGTGAGGTTGATACCCGAGTTTTTTGACCTCGGTCACCACTTGGTCGACCAGCTTTTTCTCCGTTCCGGGGCGCAACGCGATGATCATGGGGTTACCAACCTAACGGCGCGCCGTTTTCATCACAAGAAGCGGACCAAGCTCTTCCCGCCACCATTGGGCCAACTCCCCCCGTCCGGGCCAGGTTCCTCCGCGGTGCCAGGTGCGGACGTGGGAACCTGGCGGAGCCCAGATTTTTGGATCCGTCGGCCCAAACAGAAGCCCGCACGGCACCCCGCTCCATGCCGCCAGATGACTGATCCCGCTGTCGTGCCCCAGATACAAGTCCGCGGTGCGTAGCAAGTCGAACACCTCGGGCAAGGGTCGATTTTCCCGGACCTCGTGCGGGGTACGGATCCACTTTTCGGGCAAGCGGCGTAAAAGATCCCCCTCAGCCTCACCCGCGAGCCAAACCACCTCGACGGCTTGTTCCTCCTGCCAAACTTGCAACTCCCCGATCCACCCCTCCAAGGACCAACATTTCCTGGTGCCGCCACTCCCCGGATGAATCACGACCCTGGGAGTTTTTGGGGCACCGGGTCGGCCTTCCCGAGCCGTCAATTTATCTCCCCGCAGGAGATGGGACATGCCCGGACGCACCTCTAGGACCCGCAAAGGATCGGCCAAGTGTCGCCAGGCGGCGGTCGTCGGTGCCGTGGGATCGACACCCAGATACTCGCCGGCACCACCTCCGCGCCTCCAGTTGGCCTGAAAAATTCCATCCGGGTCGAACAAGTAGGAGACGGTCAGATCGAATTCGGAAAAGTAGTCGCACCAGTCCGGCTCCAATACCCCTCCCTTGGCGAAAAATCCGGCTAACCCGGGTCGGTCAATGGCCCGTACCGCATCCACCCGATCCGGCCCGGTGACCAACTCCCCGAATCGTGGGTTGGCCACCAGTTCCAGCCGGGCCTGCGGCCACTTTTGTCGAAGTCCGGCCACGGCCGGCAGCGTCAGCAAAAAATCACCTAGGGCGCCGCCGCGAATGACCAGAATTTTCAAAACCCGGGGCGGATGGGTCTAATAGACAAAGACACCCAGCCCCAGAAGCACCAACGCAAAGAGCAATCCCAGCAGGACCAGTAGTTTTCCTCGAAAAGGGTTGGCCATGGCCCAATCGATGCCATCCCGCATAAGGTAAGGAGCCCCGACCATGAACATCCCCTTCACAATCATTACATAGGCATAAGCAACCACCAGCAGCCGAAGATGATCCTCCCGGAGAAAACAGGCATCGAGGAGGATATTGGCCCCCAACAGCAATAAAACCCCCAAGGCCCGAACGGCGATGAACTCGCGGACATAAAGCCAACTGGTCACACCAAGCGCCACCGCTGCCAGAATGAACAAAGGCCGAAAACGGGTGTACTCCATCAGGTTCATGGTGCCGGCGAGCCAAGCCGCCCAAGCCGTCGCCAAAGCCAACAGGAACCCCCCCATGGGCTCGGATCGGGGAAACGCCCGCCACCAAGCCCGTGCCCGGTCATAATCGAAAAAAGACCAGGCATGAATCAGGAAAGAGCCAAAACCCAGCCATACGGCGACCTGGGAAAGGGAGAAGGAATAGATCATCGGAGGTTTACCCGAGAATGGCGGGATCGCCGTAGTCCGTGAAGCCGGTGGATTCCGTGATTCGCACTTGGAGCACTTGGCCCAGATGCCGTTCGCTGCCTTCAAAAACCACCGGTCGGTTCTGCCGACTCCGCCCGGTCAAGCGGTTGGCGTTGGTTCTGCTGGGGCCCTCCACGAGGATTTCCGCCAAGCTCCCCACCCGCTGCCTGGCCTTTTCCTGGGCGCGTCGATCCAAAAGGCGGAGCAGTTCCTGGTTTCTCTCCTCTTTCACCTTTTCCGGAATCTCGTTCGCTTTTTCGTGCGCGGCCCGGGTGCCTTCGCGGGGGGAATAACGAAAGATGAATCCATTATCAAAATCAACCTGCTCCATGAGTTGGCGGGTCGCCTCAAAATCGGAATCCGTTTCCCCGGGATAACCAACAATCACGTCCGTGGTCAGCCCCAGCTCCGGGCAGGCCCGCCGAACCTGCTCCACGATCCGGAGATATTGCTCCGCGGTATATCCCCTCCCCATCTGTTTGAGGATCCGGTCCGATCCGGATTGGACCGGAAGGTGGAGATGCTCACACAACTTGTGGAGACGGCCGTAGCAACCGATCAGGTCAGGCTTCATGCCGCGGGGATGAGGAGAGGTGAAACGGATTCGATCCAGGCCCGGAATTTCCTCCAGCTGCTCCAGCAACTGGACAAAGGCTGATTTTCCGTCTTTCACCGGAATCCGGCGTCCGTACAGGTTGACGATCTGGCCGAGAAGGGTGACCTCCCGGATGCCGTCCCCGACCAGGCGGCGGACTTCCTCCACAATCTCAATGATCGGGCGCGAGCGCTCCTTTCCCCGGGTGGTGGGCACAATGCAGAAGGAACAGTGCATATCGCAGCCCTGCATGACCGAGACAAAGGCGGTGACCTGGCGAGGGGACAAAACATGATCACGAATGGCGCTCTCCGAGCCCTCCTCATCCCCGACTTCGGACAGGAAACGGGGCCGACCCCCCAATCGGGCCTGTCGGGCCTCCTCCACCAGCGCCGAGACACGATGAAACTTCTGGGTTCCCACCACCAAATCCACCCCTTTCATGTCTTTTTCGAGCGAAGGCCCGCGCCGTTGGGCCATACAACCGAGAAAGCCAAGCACCACGGCCGGGTTCTTCTTCCGCAAAGCCCGCAGGTTTCCCATCTTCCGCAGCGCTTTTTGTTCCGCCAGATCGCGCACGCTGCAGGTATTGAGGAGGATCACATCGGCCTCTTTTTCCGAAGCCGCCGGACGGTAACCACGATCCTGGAGCTGGCGGAGAACCTGCTCGGAATCCCGCTCGTTCATCTGGCAACCGTAGGTCTTCAGGAAAACGCTGGGCATATTCAGACCCTAGCGACTTCGAAAGACCAAAGCCACCCGTTCGCCGAGAAAAAATCAGGCTTTTAGCTTGGGATGATGGTGCTTGCGCAGCCACCGGTAGATGCCGAGCAGGAAAGGCAAAACCAAAAACCCCAAGGCGGGCATCCAAAAGGCCTTGTTGGTGGGGCTGTCCTCCATCTTTTCCAGAGCCTGCCAAAACAAGACCAAAAGCGCGATGACGGCGCCCGCATAAGCCAAAGGCATGACCACCTGATCGAAGTGGGTCTTTTCTTTCAGCCGGGAAATGCGGGCAGGTCGACTGGACCAATCCATAGGTTACAAAATTAAGGCAAACTTTCTTGGTTCGCCAAGGTCACTTTGCGTTCCGCCCATGCCATTCCCACCAATCCAAGCTCAAAGAGGCCATAAAGAGGAAAAAACATTAGTGCGAGGTTGAACGGATCCGAAGTGGGAGTCACACAGGCCGCCACCACCAGCAAAATGACAATGGCATGACGCCGGTGAGCCAAGGCCACCGTCCGGGGCAGGATGGCCAGGCGTGCCAGGATCACCATGATCAGGGGCAACTCAAACGAGAGCCCAAACCCCACCAGCATTTGGAGGACAAAATCCGTGTAGCTGGCCATGGTCCAGCTGGTCTGCAGACCCAGCCAACGGTTGAAGTCTTGGAAAAATGCCAGCGCCTGAGGCAGCACCAGAAAATAACAAAACGCCACTCCCCCTAGAAAAAGGAAGGCCCCCACCAGGAAGGCCGGCAAAAGCATGCGCCTTTCTCTCGGCTCCAGAGCCGGCAAAAGATATTCGCCCACAAAGTAAAGGACGGCAGGCAGGGCTAGAACGATCCCCGCCCCCATGCCGATTTGCAAAGTCACGGTCATCGGATCCGTTACCTGCAAAGCCAGCAGGGCCCCGGCGGGTTCGGCCGACCCGCCGCCCTGCGCCAGAAAAAGTGGTCGCCGGACGATTTTCATGATCCATCCGATTCCCATGATGCCCGCGATGGCTCCGAGGCCGATGGCCGCAGCACATTTGAGGATCAGCCAACGCAGATCTTCCAGGTGATCAAGAAAGGGCTTTTCCGCATCCTTCACAAGAGGCTTCTCCATCCCTGCTCAGTCACAACCTGCGGCAGGAATGCATCATGCTCTTCCCGGGGAAGATTCGGCATCTCCTGAAGGCTGAAAAAGAGACCGGTGACCCACGCCCGGCGGGAACGTTGCCCCAGGGCTCGGTCATAATGTCCCCCCCCTCTCCCCAACCGGGTTCCGAGATGATCAAAAGCCCGTCCCGGCACACAAAAGCCCTCGATATTTTCCGGTGGCACGGCCTGATGCTTGCCGGGCAAAGGCTCCCACAAGGTATCCAGGTTCGGCAGCGGACCGGACTGAATCTCCCACCAGGTGAGTCCATGCCGGATATCCGTTTTAGGCAAAGCCACCCGTTTGCCGTGTTGCCATGACAAACGGATCAGGTCCCTCGTCTCCGGCTCATCCGGAAGCGAGAGATAGAGCCCAAGTACCGAGGCCGATTTCCACTCGGGACGTGCCTGAAGGATCCCAAGAATCGCCTCCGAGGCATCCCGGCGGGCTTGGAGGGAAAATTCGGCAAGGCGTCTTCGAATCTCCTCCCGAGCGGCGATTTTTGCGGGACTGGCCATTCCCTGAACCTAGGGAAAACAAATGGCCAAATCCAACCCCGCTGGCGGTTGCCTCAAACCGGTTTTCGTCCCACCATTTCCCTTTCATGAAAGCCAAAGCCGCGCCCGTCCGGCGAAACCGCCCCCATCGGTTCATTACGGATGTTCTTTTGCCTGCTTTGTTTTCGCGAAAGCGGGGTCACCGCAACGGGACTCCCCCGATTTTTCCCAAGTTGAAGCACGGACAGGTTTGCCTGACCTGGATCGGGCATGCCTCTTTTCTCATCCAGAGTCCCCACGCAAACATCCTCGTGGATCCCAACTGGGCGAATTGGCTGCTCGTGGTCCGCCGTCTTCGTCACGCCGGCTTGGCCCATCATCATCTGCCCAATATTGACCTCGTGCTGATTACCCACGCCCATTTCGATCACTTGAATCGCAAAAGCCTCCGGCGGATCGCCTCCAACCAGCCGATCGTTGTCCCAGCCGGAGTCGGGGATCTCGTCCATGGCCTCGGATTCGAAAAGGTGTACGAGATGAAATGGTGGGAGCGGCTTCGTTTTCCGGGGGCGGCGGTGACTTTTGTTCCGGCCAAGCATTGGGGGGCGCGCAAGGTCACCGATTTCCATCGGGGTTATGGCGGCTATGTGCTGGATCTCGGAGGTCACTCGGTTTATCACGCCGGGGATTCGGCCTATTTTGACGGGTTCAAGGAAATCGGCCGCAAGCTCCGACCCGAAATTTCCCTTCTCCCCATCGGAGCCTATTATGGGCCCAAGTTTGGCGAAAATCACATGAACCCGGAGGAAGCCTTGCAGGCTTTTCAGGATCTCCGTTCCAAGGTGATGGTTCCGATGCACTTTGGAACCTACCGCTTGAGTTACGAACCCCTCCATGAGCCTCCCCAGCGACTGATGCAGGCCGCCCTGCAGGCCGGCCGTCTGGCGGATGTGCGGTTTCTGATCGAGGGTATGCCGACGCTATTCTAGCCCGCCGCGCTCTGCCCAGCCGGGGCGGGCCACGGGTCGGGCATAGGCCACCAGTCGCCCCCGATGGGTGATAAATTGAAAAAAGTTCCGCGCGTTCCCCGAGGGAGCGTTCGGGTCGAAGGTGTACACATCCACTCCACCGCCCCGTTCCCCATCCATTCGCTGGGAAGATCCAGCCACCATGGCCTGTCCGTCTTTCTTTTTCCCCAGATAAATCATCACGTGACTGATCGGAGGGTCGCGCGGCACGTTATAGGTCCACTCCCAGAACAGCAGGTCCCCGCTGCGCATTTCGGTGACCAGCTTCTGTGGATCCACCTTCCCATCAGCCCGGAGGGGGACCTCCCGAACCTTGCCCCGATCCTTGAGAAAGACGTACTGGTCCGAGGCGGTTCTTGGAAGATTCAATCCGAAGACTTTCCAAACGATGTACCGGACCGTGTTGGAGCAGTCCATCGTGATGACATAAGGGTGGCCGGGGGGTTGCCACGACTGCCCGTACGCCAAATCCTGTTTGGACAACCAACGACAGGTATCAACCAGCTTTTGATGCTGTTCCGTGCTGGTGGCGGCTTGCATCGCCTCGGCAAACCCAAGGCTTAAAATCAAAAAAAGCGCCAGCCTCATTCCAAGAAAACCAAGTCGTCCGGCCCGTAGATGGGGATCGGGTAGCAAAGGAAAACCCAATCCTCGCCGCCCACACGAGAAGTCTTATGGGGAACGCCGGGTGGAATCGTGATGCTGTCTCCCAAACCTGCTCTTATTTCTTCCTTGGCCAAGCGCATCCGACCCTTCGCCCTCGTACCCCGCCCCTTTCGCAGAATGGTTCCCGCCAGACTTTGGTTTCGGATGGAGGAGTTTTGGTGGGCAAGCAGCTCCCGGAACTCGGAACCATCCTTGGTGGTAAAGGGAGGGCATGGCTCGCGGGCTAAGACTTTCATGGGGTTTTTTTCGCAAACTACCGACGGAGGACAAGCGTTCCCCACTGACATTTCCTGCCCGCCAAGGTCAAATCCTCCCGTGAAATTGTGGGAGCGGATGATCCCCAGACT
>RGTE01000220.1 GCA_010025475.1 Verrucomicrobiota bacterium | reverse complement strand
GTCATTGTCTACATGGATTCCGTGGCAGCTTCCGGCGGTTACTATACCGCGGTCGGCGGATCCCATCTCGTGGCCCATGAACTCTGCGTCACCGGGAGCATCGGGGTCATCCTCCAAACCCTGAATTTCGAGGGATTGTCCAAGATACTTGGCGTCTCCTCCCTCACCTTCAAGAGCGGCTCCCTCAAGGATCTTCTTAATCCCGCCCGTCCCGCCACCGATCAGGAGAAAAAACTGGTGCAGGAAATGGTTCTCGAGACCTTCGACCGCTTTTCCTCCATCGTGATCCGGGAGCGTAATTTTACCGACGGCAAGCTACCCGGGGATTTGGCGGACGGGCGGATTGTGTCCGGTCAGAAAGCCCTGGAATTGAAGCTTGTGGATGCCACCGGCTATCTCGACGACGCCATCGCCGATGCCCGCCAAATCGCCAAATTGCCCGAAAATGCTCCGGTGGTGCGCTATGTGGCGCCGTTTCACTGGAGTCGGCTCTTTCGTTTTCTCGGTCAGAAATCGGATTCCCAAGGCAAGGTCCAGGTCAGCTTGCTACCCGACTCCTTCCGCCTCCAGGCCGGCAAGCTCTACTACCTCTCCACCCATCTTTTTTCCCGTCGCTGATCCAAGCCACGGCTCCAGGCAGCCGGGTTGTGCCATAGATCAAAATTCAACAGGCCAGAGACCCGCCTGACTCACGGAAACAGCACAAAAAAGGGGGGCCCAAGGCCCCCCTTTTTCCGAAAAAACCGGTTATTCGTTTGAACCAGAAGGAGCCGACTCGGGCTTGGGATCCTTTTTGGCGGGCACTTCCGCTTTGATGATCTCAATCGTAGCTGCCGTTCCCACATCACTACTCCTGGGGGTCGCCTTCACAATCCAGCCTTTCTTGATTTCCGCAACGGTTTTGGACTCCCCATGCAGGGTTACTTTGGTCTCGGCATCCACCTGGAAGGCGGTGGAAGCCTCGGCCCCCTTCGCTTTGACCGTGATTTTTTTTTCGGAAACATAACCGACCCTCCCCTCCGTCGGACTGGTGGAAGTGTTGGGCACGGCCGGCTTCTTGGCGGGTTTGTTGGCCTCTTGAGCCATGAGCGGAAGCGACAAGGCCAGGAGTACGGTTAACGCGGTTGTGATTTTCTTCATGTTCAGTTTCCTTTCGTTGGTTTTTCCGAGGCTCAGACGTTGTAGGTGGAGGAGGCCGTGGTGCCGCCGTGGCCGGTCCAGTTCGTGTGGAAGAACTCCCCGCGCGGTTTGTCAACCCTCTCGTAGGTGTGCGCTCCGAAATAGTCCCGCTGCGCCTGCAGCAGGTTCGCCGGCAACACCGCGTTGCGGTAACTGTCGAAGAACGCCAAGGCCGTGCTAAAGGCCGGCACGGGTATGCCCCGCTTGGCCGCTGCCGCCACCACGTTGCGCCACCCCTTCTGGCAACGCTTCACCTCGCCCCGGAAATAGTCGTCGAGCAGGAGGTTGTTCAGCTTGGGATTCTTGTCGAAGGCTTCCTTGATCTTGCCGAGAAAGCGCGAACGAATGATACAACCGCCGCGCCACATCAGGGCTATCCCCCCGTAGTTCAGGTTCCACTTGTACTCCTTCGCCGCCGCGCGCATCAGCATGTAACCCTGTGCGTAGCTGATGATCTTGGAGGCGTAGAGAGCATCCCGGATTTCTTCGACAAACTTCTTCTTTTTGGCCGCATTCTTGGCCGCCGGCAGAAGCGGCTTCGGCCCCTTGAGCTCCTTGGCCGCTGCCACTCGCTCATCCTTGAGCGCGGAGACGCACCGGGCGTAGACCGCCTCGGCCATCAACGTGATCGGGATGCCCAGCTCCTGGGAGTTGATCACCGTCCACTTGCCCGTGCCTTTTTGGCCGGCGGTGTCGAGAATCTTGTCCACGAGGGGCAGTCCGTCCGCATCCTTCTTCGCCA
>RGTE01000219.1 GCA_010025475.1 Verrucomicrobiota bacterium | reverse complement strand
CGGCGAACGAGGTGAGCGACTGCGCATTCCGGGATCTTCCGATCGGAATCCAAGGAGGGACCGACAAGACCCAAGGTCAGGCGGAGGTGGCGGTGGAGCGTTGCCGGTTTGAACGGTGCGACTTCGGACTGCTGTTGGGTAATTGGAATTCACTGGACTGGTGGTTGTGGGACTGCCGGTTCACGGAATGCGGCACAGGTGTGAGCAACGATCCCGGATGTGGAAACTACAATGTGTACCGCTCTGTTTTCAAAAACTCACAAAAAAGAGATTGTAAAATCGGAAACCTCGGCGGATTCGCTTTTGTGGCAAATAATTCCGAAGGTTCCCATCCCTTTTTGATCAGCGACAGATTTTCCGCAGGAGCCAATCTGACCATTCAAGGAAACCAGATCACGCGGGTGAAAAACTCCGATTCCCAGCGGGATCCGGGAAGTATTTCTGTCGGACATCCTGGGCCCAATCTTGTATTGGGAAATACTTTCACAAGAAAAACGGATCTGCCCGGGCCAGATCTTTGGTTCGGTGCAGGTAACAACACTGACCCAAGCGGTTTTGCTTTGCTGATCGGAAACCAAACCACCGGCACAAACCTTGTGCAAACGACAGGAAAATACCGAGTTCTAAATCTTGAAGCGGTCAATCGGATATCGGATCCGACCAACGCCGGAGCAAAAAATATATCCGATAAACCATATCCTATATCCCCCAAGATCCCAGTCGTAGAGATTTTAGCAAACTCTAGCGGTGACCAAATCCAGGCGGCAATAGATGGGGCAAAGGATGGGACGGTGATTCATTTGCCGGCAGGGACGTACCTCTTGGGGCAACCACTGACGGTTAAGACGGGGAAAATGATAAAACTTCAGGGGGATGGTCTGCTCAACGCAACGACACTGGTACCGGACGGGGATTTTGGGGAACGGGGGTTGATCGAGGTTCAGCCGGGAGGGCGTTTGGAGGCAAGGGATCTGGCCCTGCAGGCGCCGATCCAAGGAGGAGGGGTGGTGGGAATGATCGTGAAGATGGAAGACACAGATGAAGTGAAGGTTATGGGCAACCAAGTGCAGACGAAAGGATTTGGGCCGGGGATGGTGGTAGAGGGACTGGATTATGGGCGGGTGGTGTTAAGAAACCACGGGCACAACGGGGTGACGGTGTTTGGCGGGCCGCGTCTGGCCAATGGGGAGCCAGTGCCGGGAAGGGTGGAAATCCTGTGTGGGGCGAGCAGCCGGGATAAAAATCTGAAACCGGAAACGCCGATTTATGACGTACGAAAGGGAGGGAAAATTTTTGTGCGGGATGTTTGGTATGAGGGAGATCCGCCGGAATTTATGCAGGTGCGGGACCGGGGGGACATTGTCTTTGTTGGCGGGCACGTCGCGCCGAAAAAGGGTCAGGATCATTCGGCAGTGGATGCGATCCAGATGAGGCGGCTCTGAACGGGGCGGATCTGACGATTGGTAAGCTGGCGGAAGGTTTTTTTGTGACGCTGTTCGGATTGACGCCGTATCCGGGGACAGAAATCCGCTATGCGGATCAGAGTTCCCGAAGATCGGATATGGGAGATGGCATATCGGAGGCCGAGGAGCATAAGCCTGGAACTATTTCCATATCCAATATTCCATCTTCCATATCCGCGAAATCCGGAGGGCCGGGTTTCGTTCAGCTGATGTGTCGGCAGAACAACACGAAGATCACGGGGTCGGAACCGTTGCCGGATGTGAACGCGGAGGGGGATGTGGCGGGCAGGTTTCAGGCTTTGCGAGATTGGAAGTTGCCGGCGGCGGATCTGGACGCGCCGGTCAAACTTCACCGGGTCAATTGTACGGGGTCGATTGGGTTGGTCGTTGTCAGCGCAGGATCAGGAAGAACGAAGTCTGAAAACAAGTAGAGATATCGTTTATGTTTACGATTACGTTTAGGA
>RGTE01000218.1 GCA_010025475.1 Verrucomicrobiota bacterium | reverse complement strand
CTTTCCGGCGCCCACATTCTTGTCGGCAAAGCTGGCCGTCGCGCCGGAATCATCCAGGAGCGCCGTGGCGTTGGTCAAAATCCCCACCAGCGTCGCCGTGGGCGCCAAGGCGGCGAGCGTGGTGGTGTCGTACTCGCGGGTCGACACCGTCACATTGCTGATCGTCACGGTCCGGACGGAAATATCCGCCGTCAAAGCCGGCACCGCGCCAGTCAGGATGTAGTTCGCCGCCTCGGAGCCCGTCAGGCTCAGCCCCGTGGCCGTCACCGTCTTGTTGGCTCCGGCGTGCTCGTCCGCGAAGGCGATGGTCGCCCCGTTCGTGGAAAGGCCCACGTTGTCCCCCGTTAGGACGCCCGCGAGGCTGTCGTTGGAAACCGTCGCATCGGCCGTGCCGTCGAACACCTTGTCGTCGGCGTCCAGCGTGGCGATCGTCACCGCCTTGCGGCTCACGTCACCCGTCAATCCGGTCAGATCCAGCTCGTAGTTCCCCGCATCCGCCCCCGCCAGCGACAGGCCGCTGAGGGTCACCGCCTTGCCCGTACCCGCGGCGGCCGAGGCATACGCGCCCGCCACGGTCCCGCTCAGGCTGACCGTGTCACCCGCGATCACCCCCGACAAGGCACCCGTTCCGGTCACGGGAGCGTTCGTGGTCTGGTCATAGTCACGCGTCGTCACGCTTAGGCCGGTCACCGTCAGGGTCTTCGGCGTGATCGTGCCCGTCACCGACGGGGCGTTGCGTGCCCGTCACCGACGGGGCGTTGGAGAGGATGTAGTAGGCTGCCGTGGTGCCGGTCAGGTTGGTCGTGGTGGTGATCGTCCGGTTCGTGCCCACGGACTTGTCCGCATAGGTCGCCGGGGAGGCATAGTCGTAGGCCACGTCATCGCTGCCGACCACGCCGGAGAAGACCACGTTGCTGATGGTGGCCACGTCCGTGGCATTGTAGACGCGCGTCTCGCCATCCACCGAAACCACCGTCAGGCCCTTGCGCGGAATGGTGAAACTGTTGGTTTCGACTCCGGGAACACCGGCGTTCAAGAGACTGGCCGTGACCGTGTAGCTGCCGGGCACCACCGGGGCGTTGCTGGAGCTGTAGACGTTCCCCTTGGCGTCCGTCCCCTGGTAGGTATAGGCAAAGTCCAGCAGCGTTAGCACCGTTCCGTTCGTGTTCGTGTAAATCGCGGAAGCGGTGTAGGCCTTGGGTTGGCCGTCATATTCAAAACTGGCCGGGGCGGCCAGGGTCACCGTCGGCAGGGGCACGCCCGGCGGCCAGAAGATCACCAGATCGTTCGTGGCCGAGCCCTCGTAGTTGAGATCGTCCACCTCCGCCACCACCGTGTTGGTGCCCAGACCGGCGGGCACCACCGGGCTGCCATTGTACTTCAGCTTGAGCGTGAGGCCGGCGGGCACCGTCGCGGTGTTCGTCGCGGGGATCGGGAACCCGGTGAACAGGTTGCTCTGCGACAGCAGGGTGACCGTCGCCGCCGCCTTCGTCACCACCAGGCTGTTCGTCCGGCTGACAGTCTCGTAATTCACCGCATCGGTCGGATAGAAGGTGGCAATCAGCCGGTTCGTGCCGCCGTTCAGGACCGTCCCGTCCGCCTGGTTGTAGGTGATCGAACCGGCCGCGCCCGTGGTCTCCGTGGCGTTCAGGTGGTTGATGGAATCGATCGCTGTGCCGTACGGGATCGCCGTCAGCGCCCCCCACGTCAACACCGGCATGCCCTTGTTCACCACCAGCATGTTCGTCCGCAGAACGATCGCGAAGTTGTTGGTGTCCGCCGGGGTGAAGGTCGCCACCAGGTTGTTCGTCCCCGCGTTCGGCGTGGTGGCGGCGGCGGGCACATAATCAAACGTCCCGGCCAGGCTGTTCGACTCCGTCGCACTCAGCTGCGTGCCTCCCAAGGCCGTCGGATAAGTCACCGCCGCCAGATTGCTCCACAGGATCACCG
>RGTE01000217.1 GCA_010025475.1 Verrucomicrobiota bacterium | reverse complement strand
TGGCTCGAGGAAATTCTGACCACCCTTGCCGGTGAGGGTTTTTCCGATGAAGACCAATTCACAGGCCGGGTAAAGATCCCGTAGCTCCCCGGTCGAATCAACCAGCAGGATCTCCGGGTCTGTTCCGGGATTTTTTTCGAGCTGAGATCGTAGAGCGACTTTTAATCCGACGCTGGAAAGCTGCTGCAAGATCTCCTCCTTCCTCTCCACATGCCGGGGAACCAGCATCAGACGTAGTTTGGGATGTTTCGGTTTCAGCTCGCGCACCAACTCGGCAAGGATCTTTTCTTCACCGGGATGGGTGCTTCCGCCCAGCAAAACCATCTGCCCCCGATCCCACCCGGCCAAGCGACGAATTTCCCGCCCCTTGCCCGGATTGTCCGAGGCCAGGTCCGCCACGTCGTACTTCATGCTGCCCATCAGGTGAAGCCGCTCCTCCGGAAACCCGGCAATGGCAAAGCGGCCGAGATCCTCCTCGCTCTGGACGCCGATCCAGTCAAACGCCTGCAACACCGGCCGGACAAAGGTCCGGGCCGCCCGGAACAACCTGCGGTTCCGCCGCGAAAGGCGGGAATTCACCAGATAGACGGGAATCCTCATCTTCTTGGCCCGCCAGAGCATGTTCGGCCAAATCTCGTTCTCCACGAGGATGAGCGCTGTTGGGCGCACCCGCCGGAAAGCCCGCATCATCGAGTAGTAAAAATCGGTCGGCACATAGACCAAGCAGGTTTTTTCATCCAACAACGGCTCGGCGACCCGCCGCCCCGTCGGCGTGCCCACGGTCAGAAAGACCCGAAGGTCGGGTTGATGTTTACGCAACTCACGAACCAACACCCGCGCGAGCAGAACCTCACCGACGCTGACCGCGTGAATCCAGACCGGCCGTTCAGGCTTTCGCAGCCAATCTTTGACTTCCTTCGGATAATGACCGAGACGTTCGCCCAAACGCTCCCAGAACGGCTGTCGCCGCCAAATGAGATACGTGAAGTAAGGCCAGGTCAGGGCAAAGCCAGCCGTGAACAGCAGGTTGTAGCCGATTTTCAGCAGAGGATCGGGAATTCGGGTCATGCTCGGGGATGGGCTTTCACGTACGCGCCGCGGAGGCGCTCCGGGGTGACCCGCGTGTAGATTTCCGTGCTGGTGCCGAGCAGTTCCTGCACCGCCCGCAGATCCGCGCCGCGTCCCAGCAGATGCGTGGCAAAACTGTGCCGCAACTTGTGGGGCGTGAGGCTGGCATCCAACCCCGCCTCCGCCAAATACTCCTTCAGATTCCGCTGGAACACCCGCGGACTGAGCCGTTCCCCGCGGGGCCCCAGAAAGGCCGGCCCGTGTTCTTTCCTTAATCCGCCCGGAAGTTTTTCCTCGTACCGCTGTATCGCAGTCCGCACGGCATCGCCCACCACCACCAATCGTTCCTTTCCTCCCTTGCCGCGGACCTTGAGGGTTCGTCTTCCTTCCTCGTGAAAAGCTTTGCGGGCCAGGCTGAGGGCCTCCCCGAGACGCAACCCGGTTCCGTAGAGCAGCTCCAAAAGCGCCGCATCCCGCCAACGCGCCCAGGCCGGCTCTTTTCTCCCTGCCGGCCGGCCCGGCCGTTTTTCCAGCAGCCGGAGCGGGGCACCAAGCAGATGTTCCATCTGATCCTCACTCAGGAATCGCGGCAGGGACTTGCGGGGCCGGGGCAGGCGCAGACCCATCGCCGGGTTATCCGCCCGGTCTCCCCGCGACTGCATCCATTTAAAAAACGTCCGCAGGGCGGAAAAACGAAGCCGCACCGAGGCCGGCTGGTGGCGTCCGCGCCCCGCCAATCCGTGCAGATAAGTCCGGCAATCGCTTTCGTTAATTTCCTTCCAGGCCCGCCCCCGATCCTTTTGAAACTCCACCAAGACCTGCTCGTAATTGCGGACGGTGTTGCCGGAAAGTCCCCGCTCCTCGCCCAGATGGCGGAGAAAC
>RGTE01000216.1 GCA_010025475.1 Verrucomicrobiota bacterium | reverse complement strand
GGAAGGGCTAGGATGATGTCCTCCCGGATGAGGGGAGTCAAGTCGGCCACCGCCTCTTCGGGAACGCTTAAAATCTGGCAGAAGTCGTTGATTTCCAGCTTCCAAGGAATTGGATCAAGACAGCGGGCGCACTGGATTCCAAACGATGCCCCCAAAGTGCCAGTCACAGTGATTTCCGTTCCGGTGCGGACTGCATGGAGGCGGTAGTCGATGGTGTTCCAAGAGGTGATTCCCTCCATCGGGATCCCGTAATCCGCCACCGGCAACGATCCCTGCAGATCGAGCCCGCTTTCCGGAATCGCGCGGGGATCGATTTTCATTTTTTCGAGAATTTTTTCCGCAATGCCTTCACCACCGCCGGCGGAACAAACTCCTCCAGCGGTGCGCCGAGTCGGGCCAACTCCCGCACGAGGTTGGAGCTGAGAAAAGCCAGGGTCTCCCGCGGCATGAGAAAGACCGACTCCAGCTCCGGATGCAGGCGCCGGTTGGTCAGGGCCAGCTGGAACTCGTACTCAAAGTCCGAAACCGCCCGCAGGCCGCGGATGACGGCAACCGCCTTTTCCTTGCGGGCAAACTCGACAAGCAGGCCGCGGAAGGAGGCCACACGAACGCGATCGACCCATGGCTCCGAACCAAGGCACTCCCGGATCAGCTTGGTGCGTTCGTCCACGGAGAAGGAGGCGTCCTTGCCGCTGTCCTCCGCCACCGCGATGACCACCTCGTCAAAAATACGGACGGCGCGGGCCAAGACGTCCAAATGGCCCAGGGTAATCGGATCAAAAGTGCCGGGATAGACAGCGCGCTTCATCGCAGGATGATTTTCGGGGAAAGAGTCCGGTGACGCAAAGGGCTTTTTGACCGGCTGCGGAGCCTCAGGACCGCCGTGCCTCCACCACGCGGGGCCGCGAAGTCAGATCCGGGTGGACGGCGACCTGGGGAAATCCCGCTTCCCGGGCCAGCGCGGCAACTTTTGGCGCCTGCTCAGGCCCGCATTCCAAAAGGAGAGCCGGGGCAAGTCGGAAGGCCTGAGGAATCAGGCGGCGGATGAGATCCAACCCTTCCGCGCCGCCGGCGAGCGCCATCAGGGGGTCGTGCCGGACCTCGGGCTCGGCGGATTCGATCTCGGCGGATGTCAGGTAAGGGAGGTTTGCGGTGATCAGGACGGCCGTTTCCGTGATGCCTTCCAAAAGATCGCCTTTTTTCCAGGTGACCGAAGTTCCTGCCGGCGGCGCCGACGAGGAAGCTGAGGTGTTTTCCGCGGCCAAGGCCAGGGCCTCCCCGGAGAGATCGACGCCGAAATACCGAAAGGCCGGTTGTTTTCGGGCCAGGGCAAGGGGGATGGCTCCCGTGCCTGTGCCGACATCGATGACCAATCCCGGTTGAAGTTCGCCCATGATCCGGGCTGCGTGTTCCACGAGAATCTCCGTCTCCGGCCGGGGGATCAGCGCGGCCGGGGTGCACTTCAGCGTCAGGCCGCAAAAAGCGGAGGAGCCGGTGACATGTTGAAGCGGTTCCCGGGCGGCCCGGCGACGGACAAGGTGGCGGAGCGATTCCAACTCCGTGGCGTTGAGTTCCCGCTCAAACTGGAGATACAGCCCGAGGCGCGGGAGCGAGAGGGCGTGGGCAAGCAGGAGTTCGGCCTGCAGCCGTGGCGAGGGAACCCCGTGTTTGGTGAAATGTCCGGTGGTTGCCTCGAGGACGGAGAGGAGTTTCATGCCGCCGGAACGTTTTCCTCCAAACGCCGTTTGAGGTGGTCGGCGGCGAGGGCTTCCACGAGGTCGCCCAGCTTGCCTTCCATGACCTGCGCGAGGTCGTGCGAGGTGAAGCCGATGCGGTGGTCGGTCAGGCGGTTCTGGGGAAAGTTGTAGGTGCGGATCTTCTCGTTCCGCTCGCCGGTGCCGACCTGTTGCCGGCGGGCGCTTTCCAGTTTGCTGCGCTCCTCCTCGCGCCG
>RGTE01000215.1 GCA_010025475.1 Verrucomicrobiota bacterium | reverse complement strand
TTCGATCAGCTTCGAAAACTCTTCCTTCGTGGGAAGGTTCAGTTTTTTGGGACGCACCCTTCTTGCCTTAAGCAACTGGGCTGGGTTGTCTTTCCGCAAACCCATCGTCATGGCGTGACGAAAGAGACCCCTCAGCGCCACGAGGGCTCCGTTAAAACGCGGAGCTGAGCCTCCCTTTTGCAAAAACCGGTCCCTCCAGCCTTCACAGTCGGCCTGACTTACCTCGGCGGCGTTCATTCGACCCAGTTCGGGCCATGTCTTAAAAACCGTCGCCAGGGTCTCCCTTCGGTAAAGTTTGGTGGTGGGTTTGTAATCCGGATTGGCATTCACCCACTCCGCATAGCGCTGGAGAACCTCCGAAACCGGCACGGCGCGAACCTTGTCATGCTCCCCCAGAATTTCGGCCATTTTTTGGGCATGGAGGAGCCTGGCAGTGGATTTCGACTTGGTATCGAGGCTTCGGGTAGTAAGTTTTCCGTTATGGCGAATGACCGTGTAAAAAATTCCGGAGATTTCATCTCTCCTCAGGTTGATGACGCCCGGAACTCGTTTGAGATTGCCCATAAAAGTATGCGAGACCAGTATAAAAGCACGTTTTTATCCATTTGCAAGTCATTGTCATTGCCGGAGTAGCTCAGCGGTAGAGCAACGGTTTCGTAAACCGTGGGTCACGGGTTCAATCCCCGTCTCCGGCTCGGCTTGTGGGTCACGGGTTCAATCCCCGTCTCCGGCTCGGCTTTAAGCCTTCGAGTAATCCTCCCATTCCACGCCCGGTAGACCCGCAAACGCCGGACGATCCCGGGAAAGAACCACCTCCCCCTGTGTCCTGGCCAAGGCGGCAATCCAAAGGTCATTTTCCCCCCGCAAGGATCCCTTTTGCATGGTCCACCGTTGCAGGCGTGACCAGTTCCATCGCACCGCCTCATCCGCCTCCAGAATGGTGTAGGTCTCCAAAACCTCCTCGGCCTCACGCCTCCGCTCATCCGAAAACCCGGCGAGAAACTCCCCCGCCGTCACCCAGGCTATTTTCAGCCTCTCTGCCGCATTCTTTTTTGCCCAAAGGGAGGCGGGTCCAGCCCGACCCTTTCTTTGCTCCCTTTCCAGATCGATCAGGAATGTCGTATCCGCAATCAAAGCAAACTACTCCCTCCAGTGGTCCGTCGAACGCATCCTTTTTCGGCGCAAATCCTCCACCCGATCTAGCTCCTGCAAGCTCGGACCCCGGCCGATCCGAGCCCGCTCCTCCGCCCGGCGTAGAATTTCCCCAGCCGTGGCCCCAGACTCCCGCGGCCCAAGCCGACGAATCACCTGAGAGAAAGATTCCGTCGGCGCTGACTTAAAAGACCTCAGTCTTTCGTAGGCATCCAATTCAATGGTGATGGTTTTTACAGCCATGCACTTATCATGCACGGATTATGTCTTCCGTCAAACCATGCTTCCTTCTGGAGCCAGTAGGCCTGAGGTTTAATTTATGGATATGCCGAAAAGCCCGGCCAAGACGCTGGCCCCAGAAACAAGGTTCCTCATCGGCGGCAAACTGGTCGCCGGCGAAGGCGATCCCCAGCCCGTCCTCAACCCCCGCACCGGGGAAACCATTCTTAAAATCCCCGAAGCGACCCCCAAACAGGTCGACCTCGCCGTCCACGCCGCCGAGAAAGCCTTCGCGACTTGGGGCCGCACCACCCCGGGAGAACGCTCCGCCCTGCTTCTCAAGATTGCCGATGCCATCGACAAGGAGGCGGAAACCTTTGGCCACCTCGAGTGCCTCAACACCGGCAAACCCCGCCCCGTCTTCATGGCCGACGAGATGCCCGCGGTCAGCGACTGCTTCCGCTTTTACGCCGGGGCGGCCCGCTGCCTTTCGGGCCCGGCCGCGGGAGAGTACATGGCCGGCTACACCTCCATGCTGCGCCGCGATCCCGTGGGCGTGGTCGGCTCCATCGCCCCCTGGAACTTCCCCCTTCAGATGGCCACCTGGAA
>RGTE01000214.1 GCA_010025475.1 Verrucomicrobiota bacterium | reverse complement strand
CAGCCCAGCGTCGCCGCCGCCCTCCGCGCTGTCGCTCACCATCTTCAGCGATGCTCGCCATGGCCCAACAATGCGGAAGGCATGGGTATTGACTGGTGCACCAGCGAACTTCATGACATTGCCGCCGAACTGGAGGGCAAGCAATGAGTAATCACATTTACCCTGCTACGCACTGAGCTAGCTCACGTTAAGCAACAATTCGCGGATGTGCAGGAACTGACCAGCCAAGAGGGCTGAGACTAAGATTAAGACTTGCAATGGTGGCCCCACTGGTCGTTTTCGTGGTATCGTATGGGGGCCGGGGCGATCCTAGCCCCTTTCCATTGATCCCCTCCATGAACAAGGATTCTGTTTTCGACCTTTTGGCCGTTGGTCTTGGCGCCACAATTCTCATTGGCGGAATTGTTGGCTGGGGCATGAACGTTTACAAAGTAATGCATGGCGATTTTCAGCACATTGATGGTGAGCTTGTTGTTCGCGTGATTGGCGTGCCTGCCGCTCCGCTTGGTGCCATCATGGGCTACGTTCCCTAAGCTCTTTTCCCATCGTTCCTCCTATTTCACCTTCTTCCAATGGCTATCATCAAAGGAACTATCGGCGCTGACGTTCTTCTCGGAACTGCCCAAGCCGATCAGTTCACTATTAACAACACTGGCGATTCCATTATTGGTGGAACTCTGCAAGACACAGTGGTTTCCACTCTCAATTCCTATACTCTTGCCGATGGGCTTGGAAACCTCATTCTTGGCTCTGGCGCTATTGCGGGATTTGGTAACAATTACAACAACATTGTTTCCGGCAATCTTCGCAATAACACCATTGGCGGTGGCGCTGGTCAAGATGAACTATGGGGAGGTGCTGGGCGTGATACTTTCGTGTTCAGCCATTTTGGTGATCTTCACGCCGATCAAATTCAAGACTTTGAGGCTGGTCTTGATAAAATCGTTCTTCGTGGTAGTGATTTTGGCTTGACCGCAGGAACCGTGCTTGCTTATGAACTAAATCGCCAGGCTCAAGGCATTGGCCCTACAATTCTGCGTTACGGTTCCACAGGGACCAGTCAGGCCATCTACCTTGATCGTGATGGCATTGGCGGGGAAAAGGCTCAACTGCTTTGCACTTTGCAAACCTGGGCGGGAGCTACTTCCGCCTCTGATTTCGCCATCGTTTGATTTAATGGCCTGCCGGGAGCCTATCCCGGCCTTCCTTCTTTCGCATGGTCATGACTTTTGACGATATTGCCGTTGGCGATCAAGTAATTTTAGACAATTCCTATATGAGGGATCAGCGATTGCTAATGGTTATCAAGGTGACTAAAACACAATTCACTGCCTATGACAATAAAGGCGAGGTTCGATTCCTTAAGGACGGAAGGATTCATGGCACCACGCATGACATTGGGCACCCGCGACGTGCAATACCAGCATCCCCCGAGGCCATTGCCAATTTTGAGGCCTGGAAACACTTTTCAATGAGCTTGGCTGAATACAATCAAGGGCTAAAAGCAATGTGTAAACTTAAGGATCAGTTGTTTGGTGTGCGTTCTCCGCAGGAAGTGCGTGAAGTCATTGAAAAACTTGATGAAATCAACGCATCCAATGCCTTCTCATAAGCCACAATTCTCGTTTTTCAATCTTTTTGAGAAAGTCTTTCCTTTTGTTTTCTGTGGCACCTTCACTTTGATTGTGCTAATGATGATTGTTCAGGCTTTCTTGGTTCTTAAGGTGGCCGGCATTGCCGCCAAAAGTGATTTCAGCAATGGCATTAAGCCAGTTATTGCTCAGGCTTGGTGCGGCTCTACCACTTGCTTAGACAAGTGATCCTTCCATCGTCTACTGTTCTTCTTTTCCTTTTTCGCCATGGCCCTTTCAAGAGAAACCCTCCTTCGCATTGCTCAATCTCTGGCTCGATATAGTTACGACGAAGAATGCAAAGAGCTTGCAGAACAAGTGCTGAATGACCTTGTGCCCATTAGTGAAG
>RGTE01000213.1 GCA_010025475.1 Verrucomicrobiota bacterium | reverse complement strand
ATCCAAGCATCTCACCAACATGCGCTCCCAGGGAGACGGCAAAGGAATCCAGCTGAGCCCCCCGTTGAAACACAGCCTGGAACGGGGACTAGAGTATTTGGCCGAGGACGAATACCTCGAGGTCACGCCCAAGAACCTCCGGTTCCGCAAAAAGATTCTCGATCACACCAAGCGCAAACGCTCGGAATAACCACCCATCTCCCTTGCGTTCCTGGGAATATTAGGATGGTTAGCTAGCGAGGGTGTTGCCGGGCCAACTTTTCAGCCGGCTGGAGAATCGAATTTTTCTTCGACCAGCTCCACTATTCTTTCAATTCCCGGCTTACCTGCCCTTGGGGGCTTCAATCAGGAGCCCGTGCTGCCGAAAATTTGCACCGGTGATTTTTCCGGAATTATCCCTTGTAATGGAGAATCTTGCTCCAGATCCTTCGAGTGCAAAATCGTCCCGATTGAGGACGCGGAAAAGCACCCTCTGCTGTTGACCTAACTTTCCATAGAGACGCCCCTCCTCCTGCGTCACCTCAAAACTTCCATGGCGGCCAAAATCGTATCGTCCAGGGTAGTCCGATAACCTTCGTTGCACGTATTCCTCTGATTCCTTGAGGGGAGGCAGTTTTTTCATATGAATCGGAAAGTAGGCTTCCTGGATTTTGGCCCCAGTAATTTCCCCGTTCCCCTGCATCTCCAGCTCAAGAATCTTGCTCGACTCCTGCCCAATCAAATATTTGTTTCCAGCCATCCTAAGTTTTTCCCGGAATCCGGCACCCTGCCAGTACCAGCGGCCATCGCTTTGAAATATCTCCACAATGGCCACCCCATCATCATAAAGACCGGCTCGCTGCTGTGCGTCCTTTTCCGATAGTTTTGGGGGTGGAATATCACGCACCGTCCCGGATAATTTGTCTCCAAAGAAAATAAAGGCGCCCCCTCTCGCCATATTTTCCGGCGCCATGCCAAAACCCTCCCCGGCATTGGTTAGGGCAACCACCGTAAGATCAAGATTCGGGATTCGATATAGACTCGCACGATAAGGAGGTATGTAGCCCCCATGCCCAACCCAAATTTGCCCAGCCGAGTTAGCCACACCCCAACCGCAGGCATATCCTTCGCCATCGCCATCAATCTTGGAAAACTCCGAGGTCTCTGGACGCCAAATTTCTTTAAGGGTTTCGGAACGAAGAACCTTTCCTCCCCATAACCCCTCGTTCCAAAGAAATAAGTCTCTTGGGGTCGAGACAATGCCCCCTGCCCCCGCGGCCCAGTCCATATTCCAAGTATTAGCCCTTTCCGCTCGACCATTTCTCATATGATAAGGCGTTGCATAGTTTTCAATCGGGGTACTTCCTTGCGCCAGCTCCGTATCGTTCATACCCAAAGGCTTAAAGAAAAGACGGCTAAGCAGCTCCCGGAGGCTTTCCCCGGTAACTTTTTCAAGAATGACTCCGGCCAGGTAATAGTTGGAGTTGCTGTAGGAAAATCTGCGCCCGGGACGATCTCCGTATGGTTCAGCCAGAATCCTTTGATAGACTTCTCCTGGTTGGGGGGCGTTGCCACACCGGTTGTTAAATTCTCGGTCAGAAGTGTAATCCCGAATACCCGAAGTATGTGTCAGAAGTTGTCGCAGCGTGATCTGATCGCCGCGGGGAAAGTCAGGCAGGTACTTGGAAAGCGGATCTGACAATTTGAGTTTTCCCTCTTCCTGCATCCGCGCCATGGCTGCCGCCACAAATTGCTTGGAAACGGAGCCGATGGCGAATTTCGTGTGCGCCCCGACGGCCACCTTGTTTTCCACGTTGGCCAACCCGGAGTAATGCTCGAAGACGATCTTGCCACCACGCGCAATCAAAAAACCATAACCGGGATTCTTATTATCCTTTGGCAGAAACCATGGGCCAAAGACTCGCAGCAGGAAGGGATAGTGAGACCATGCCAGCAAGTTTTCCTTGGCGCCGACCGAGCGGAGCAACCCCTCCAAATGCGT
>RGTE01000212.1 GCA_010025475.1 Verrucomicrobiota bacterium | reverse complement strand
AGCTTGGCGGCCACCTCCCGGATCCGGCGGGCCATCTTTTCCGTTCCCCTGGGGTTCCGCAAAATTTGCAGTGTGGCCGTGGTCAACCGCTCAGAGGTCGCGGCACCCTGAAGAAACTCCGGCACCACCTTCTCCCCCGCCAACACATTCACCATCGAAAGGTAGGGAAGTTTCACCAGCATCCGCCCCAGCAGATAGGTAAACCAGGAAGTCCTGTAGATCACCAACATCGGCAATCCCGCCATCGCGCATTCCAGGGTGGCGGTGCCCGATGCCACGATCGCCATGGTGCAGCGGTTCAGCAGGGTCAGGGACTGTCCGGAGACGATGTCCAAGCTGACTCCGCTGGTCGGAAGCCGGGCCCACGCCTCCTCCAGTTGCTGCCGCATTTCCGGACCCGTGGCCAACGTCACGAAGCGCACGTTTCGTTGTTCCTGGACGATCCGGCTGGCCGTTTCCAACAGCAGGGGCCAATGCCTCGCAATTTCTTTTGGCCGGCTGCCCGGCAAAAGGGCCACGCACGGCGTTTCGCTCGAAGCCGGGCCGGTGGTCTGATCGATCCACCGATCGGCCAGCGGATGCCCCACCCACTTCACTTTCAGATTCGGCGCCTGGCGGGCAAACCACTCCACTTCAAAGGGAAAAATAACCAGTAGTCTTTCCAAAATCCTCTCCATCGTCCGCGCCCGACCCGCCTTCCAGGCCCAGACCTGTGGGCTCACGTAATAAACCACGGCGGGCGGTGGATTTTCTCGGTGGAGCGCTTGGGCCAGCCGCAGGTTGAAGCCCGGATAGTCCACTAGTATCACTACGTCAGGCTTGAGCTTCAGAATCTCCGCCTTCACCTGCCGGAAAAAACCCAGGAATTTGGGAAGGTTCTTCAGCACGTCGGTGAGTCCCACCACCGCATGCCGCGCCAAGTCGAAACTCTGCTGCTGCCCTGCCGCCCGCAGCATCGGGCCCCCGACCCCGTGCACCTCCAGTTCAGGATTCCGCTTTTTCAGCACCCGCACCAGATCGGCCGCCAAGCGGTCGCCGCTCACCTCCCCCGCCACCAGGTAGATGCGGGAATTTTCCGGGGCCGTCCGGCTCATGCTCCGACGGGCGTCATCTGCTCGCAGATGCGGGAGGCCAACTGCAACGCCTCGAACCCGTGCGTTCCCGCCACCCGCGGGTCGGTGTCGTGCCGCACGTTGTCCAAAAACTCCTCCAACTGGTTCCTGAGGGGTTCGCCCTTTCGCACCGGAATCTTATCCCGGGTGATTTTGCCGTCCTCCCGTCGGTAGATTTCGCCCTCCTGCTTCATGTAATCCAGCGAGAGATAAGCATCGTCCTGAAACACCCGGATCTTGCGCAGCTTTTCCGGACTGATCCGGCTGGTGGTGATGTTGGCCACGCAACCGTTCTCGAACCGGATCCGGGCGTTGGCGATGTCTTCCCCCTTGCTCAAGACCGGCACCCCCACCGCATCGATGGAGCTCACCGGGGAACGGACCAGGTGCAGGATGATCTCCAGATCGTGGATCATCAGATCCATCACCACGCCAATGTCCGTGCTCCGCCCGGGATAAGGTGACAAACGATGGGCTTCGATGAAACGGGGGCGGCCCAACCTCTCCTCCAAAGCCGCCAGCACCGGATTGAAACGCTCCACGTGCCCCACTGCCAATTTCGCCCCGCTTTTTTCCGCCAATGTCACCAACTCCCGCGCCTCCCGGGTATCCATCGCGATGGGCTTTTCCACCAGCACGTGCCTTCCCTTTTTCAAAAAGGGCTCGGCCGAGGTCAGGTGGTTGATCGTGGGGGTGACCACGCTGACCGCTTCCACCTTCTCCACCATTTCCGGCAGGGTCGTGAAGACCCGGGTTCGACACTTGTCGGCGATTTTTTTGGCGGTGTGCGGATCGGTGTCAAACACCCCCACCAGCTCCGCTTTGTCTGACTCCGCATAAATCCGCGCATGCTCCTTGCCCATGTGCCCCACCCCCACCACCC
>RGTE01000211.1 GCA_010025475.1 Verrucomicrobiota bacterium | reverse complement strand
GAAGACCCTGACGGTGACCGCCGCCAACCAGAGCAAGACCTACGGGCAAACGAATCCGGCCCTGACCTTCTCCTACTCCGGCTTTGCCACGGGGGAGGGCGCGTCCAATCTGCCCACCGCCCCGACCGCCAGCACCACCGCAACGACGGGGTCCTCGGTCGGAACCTACCCGATCACCTTGGCGGGAGGGGTTTCGGACAACTACGACTTTAACTACTTGGGCGGAACTCTCACGGTAAGCTCGGCCACGCTCGCCTCCACCAATATCAACTTCAATCCTCCGGCCAGCACCTCCTACTCCGGATCCGGGATCGGGTACACCGCCACTTCCTCGGGGGTCAGCGGGTTCACCTACTCCTATTCCGGCCGGAACGGGACGAGTTACGGCCCTTCCGCCACGGCGCCCACGGTGGTGGGTGACTATACGGTGACGGCCACGAGCAGTGACCCGAACTATACCGGATCCCGCACCTTCAACTACAGCATCACCAAGGCCAGCCTGACTCCGGTCTTCAGCGGAACGACGAACCGGGTCTGGAACGGCAGCGCCCAGACCCTCTCCGCCAGCACCACGCCGTCCACCACCGTGGCTTTGACCTACAACGGAGCGTCCAACGCGCCGGTGAACGTCGGCACCTACACGGTGGTGGCCACTGTGACGGACGCGAACTATGAGGGAAGTGCCACCAATGTTCTGACCATCACCTCGCCTTTGGCCCTCACGGCCACGGCCTCGGCCAACGCCTACACCTTGGCGGCAGGGGCGGTGGTGGTGGATTCCGGCCTGACGGTGCAGGACAGCGCCTCCATTCCTCTGAATGCCGCGCGGGTGAAGATTGCCTCCGGTTTTGCGGCGGGCGACGCGCTGAGCCTGAGCAACTACAGCGGACCGCTCATCGCCAGTTACAACCCCACCAACGGGGTGCTGAGTCTTTCCGGCAACGGCACGGCCGCCCAGTACCAGGCCGCCCTGCGGGCGGTGGCCTTCACCACGACCAACACCTCCGTCTCCAACCGGTTGGTGACGTTTGCGCTGGGCGATGCGGTGGCCTTCAACGGGCATCTTTATCGGTTGGTGACCAACTCCATGCTTTGGAGCGTGGCCCGGACGAACGCCCTGGCCCAATCCGTGCTGGGAGAGGGAGGTTACCTCGCCGCGGTTACTTCCGCGGAAGAAGAAAAGTTTTTGGGATTGTTGACGACGGAATTTAACTCGCACGGGTGGCTCGGGGGGAGCGACCAGGAGGTCGAAGGGGTATGGAAGTGGATGGATGGGCCGGAAGCGGGGCAGGTTTTCCGGACCAACAATGCCACGCCGACCGGAGCTTACGCCAACTGGAACACCGGTGAACCCAATAACGACTTCAATGAGGACCAGCTGGTCAAACTGTCGACGAACGGCAAGTGGAACGATGACCGCGACGCCTTCGGAAATGTGCTCGTGGAATTCAATTCCGACCCGCACCTGGGCACCGCCACATGGGCGCTCTCGGAGGGCGGCAACGGCAAGACCTATTCCGCGGTGCTCCTGCCCACGCGCGTGACCTGGCAGCAGGCGAAGGCCTACGCGGCATCGCTCGGCGCGCAGCTCGTCTCCATGGAAACGCAGGCCGAGCGGCAGTGGATCTTCAAGCGCTTCGCCGCGTTCCTCAACATGTGGACGCTCAACGGCTACACCAGCGGCCCGTGGGTCGGCCTGAGCCGCACCACCGGCAACTGGGTCTGGGAGTCCGGCGAACCCGTCACGGATTCACCGTGGCTCCCCGGTGAACCCAACCTCACCGGCGACTTCGCGTGCTTCTACGGCGGCAACGGCGGCCCGGCCGCCGGCCTCGACGACACCTTCGAGGGCAACGCGCGCCGCGCGCTCATCCTCGAGTTCCCCGCGCCTCCGTGCCTCGGCGACATCGACGGTGACGGCATCGTCGGCGGTGCCGACCTCGGCTCCATGCTCGGCGAGTGGGGCGCGTGCACCACCAGCCCCTGCCCGGCCGACCTGAACAACGACGGCA
>RGTE01000022.1 GCA_010025475.1 Verrucomicrobiota bacterium | reverse complement strand
CCCGAACGAACCTTTTCCGAAAAAGCTTTCATCTGTTGTCGGACCTTTTCCACCTCCGGCATGACGTCCCTGCCGTCCAACTGGAGCGGTTGGTTGGCGGGCCGGCGCAGGGCGATGTGGAGGACGGAACGGTTTTCCGTGAAGTTGATCTTCTCCCCGCGAAACATCCGGTCGCGAAGGTCCTCGACACCGGCTTCCTTGAGGAGCTGGCGGAGCAGGGGGAGGGTCTCTGCGTTGATTCGATTCTTGGAGTAGTCGACCAGGATATCGTTCCAGCGAAGGGAGAAGGTTTCGGCGCGCTTGGCATCCTTCGCGAAGAGATCGCGCATGTGCGTTTCCCGTGTAGCGGCGGCATGGGCCTGCAACGATTTCCAGGCAGGGAGATCGACGGGCACGCGCATAGGGAGATGATGAGGCGAAAACGAAAAAAGGGGAAGGTTTAGGATCGGATATAGGATATGGGATATTGGATATGGGATGAGGTGGCAGAATGAGGATATTTCGAAATTCGAAATTCGAATTTTGAATTTGGGATTTTGGCGGCCACGAGGGCCGCCCTACATAATCTCAAACGTGACGGGAGCGGGCGGAAAGTTTAGGATTCCGGATGGTCCGCGCCGGAATCGTCGGTTTGCCGAATGTGGGGAAGAGCACGCTCTTCAACGCGGTGACACGCACCCGCAAGGCCCAGGCGGCCAACTATCCCTTCTGCACGATTGAGCCGAACGTCGGCGTGGTGACCGTGCCCGACAGCCGGCTGGATTGGGTGGCCACCATGTCCAAGAGCGAGAAGGTGGTGCCGGCCTCCATTGAGCTGGTGGATATCGCCGGCCTGGTGAAGGGGGCCAGCCAGGGCGAGGGTCTGGGCAATCAGTTCCTGACCCATATCCGGGAAGTGGACGCGATCGTCCAGGTGGTCCGCTGTTTTGAGGATGCGGATATCCATCACGTGGCCGGCTCGGTGGATCCGCTGCGGGACATTGAGACGATCATGACGGAACTGGTTTTGGCCGACCTTGGGGCCGTGACCAAGCGACTGGAAAAGCCGAGCAAGGCGGCAAAGGCGGGGGATGCCGCCGCCAAGGCGGAGCTGGCCCTGTTGGAAAAGTTGAAGAAACACCTGGATGCGGGCTGCCCGGCGCTGACCCTGCCGATGACCGATGAGGAGGCAAAAATTGCGAAAGGCTTCTTTCTCCTCACCTCCAAGCCGACCCTTTTTGCCTGCAACGTGAAGGAGGAGAACCTTGGGGCGCTGACCCAAGGAGACCGATCCGGGAAGACGGGGGAGCAGGTGAAGAAAGTGGAGGAATACTGTCAGCAGCGGTTGGCCAGCAAAGCGGTGGTGGTGAGCGCGCAGATCGAGTCGGAACTGGTGGACTTGCCTGAGGCGGAGGGAAAGGAGTATTTGGCGGGGCTGGGCGTGACGGAGTCGGGTGTGGGGGCGTTGATCCGGGCGACATACGATTTGCTCGGGCTGCGGACTTATCTGACGACGGGGCCGAAGGAGAGTCGGGCCTGGACGATCCATGCGGGGGACCGTGCCCCACAAGCGGCGGGCGTGATCCACACGGACTTCGAGAGGGGATTTATCGCGGCCGAGACGGTGGCGTTTGCCGACCTCAAGGCGGCGGGCACAATGGCGAAAGTGCGGGAGGCTGGAAAACTGCGGGTGGAAGGCAAGGAGTACGTGGTCCAGGATGGGGACGTGATGGAGTTCCGATTCAACGTCTGAGGTATTCATGACGAAAGCCAAGATTCACGTCATCCGACACCCCGTGGTGCAACACAAGCTGACCTTGATGAGGGAAAAAGGAACCAGCGTGACCGAGTTCCGGGCGTTGGCCAGCGAAGTGGCGATGTTGATGGCCTACGAAGTGACCCGAGATTTTCCTTTGGGTAAAAAAACCATCACCACCCCCATGGGCAGAATGAATGCCCCCGTGCTGAAGGGGCAAAAGATGGTGTTGGTCCCGATTTTGAGAGCCGGCATGGGATTGCTGGATGGGATGCTGCGGATGTTTCCCTCCGCCCGGGTGGCCCACATCGGGATCTACCGCGATCATCGTACGCTGGAACCGGTGGAGTACTACTTTAAGGCTTCCAAGACTTTGCGGGACCGGGATCTGATTTTAATGGATCCCATGCTGGCGACCGGGCATTCGGCAGTCGCGGCGGCGGACCGGTTGAAGGGGGCGCGGGCAAGAAGCATCCGATTCATGTGTCTGCTGGCGGCAAGGGAAGGAGTGCGGAATTTTCACCGGCACCATCCGGACATCCCAGTGTTTACCGCAGCCATCGACCCCAAGCTCAATGATCACGGGTACATCGTGCCGGGGCTGGGGGATGCGGGGGACCGGATCTTCGGGACGCTTTAAGTTTGGGCGGATGCGAACCGCAAAAGGAAGGTTCCGCCGATAATCATGAGCAGTCCAAGGATTTTGAAGGCGGTGACGGATTCACCAAAGGCGAGGATGCCAACGACGGCGATCAGGGCGGTGCCCACTCCGGACCAGATGGCGTAAACAACGCCCACCTCCATGGTTTTGAGGGATTGGCCCATCAGATAAAAACTGCCGAGATAGAAAATGACCACACCCAAGGATGGGGCCAGCCGGGTGAAACCGTGAGAAAGCTTCAGGCAGATCGTTCCGGAAAGTTCGAGTAGAATTGCAACGGCCAGGATCAACCATGGACTCATCAGGAAACCCTACCGGTCGGGAAAAATTAGAGAAACGTAATTCGCCAACCCACGCTTTGGGCTTATGATGCAAGGCCAATGAAATGTTGGTTCCTAGCCATTTTGGGCGCGGTGATTTCAGGCTGTGCCAAGGACGGGCAACTCCACGAGGCGAAGAAAAACACGGTGATGGTGGAGGTGACGTCCCAAGTTTGGGACTATCGCCTTCCCTGGAATCCCGGGACGGTTTCCTCGGGTCGTGGAGCCGGCTTCATCGTGGCGGGAAAAAGGATCATTACCAACGCCCACGTGATCAGTGGGGCGCGTAACATCACGGTCCAGCGGGAGGCCGACCCGCGCCGGTACGCGGCAAAGGTAAAGTACGTGGCCCACGATTGTGACTTGGCCATGCTGGAGGTTGAGGATCCGGCCTTTTTCAAGGGCACGACGCATCTGGATCTGGGCGGAATCCCGGAATTGGAGTCAGTGGTAAGTGTCTACGGCTTTCCCATTGGGGGAGACCGCCTTTCCGTGACGCGCGGGGTGGTGAGCCGCATCGATTACAACGCCTACACGCATTCGGGCAGGGAGTCGCACTTGGCCATCCAGATCGATGCGGCGATCAACCCGGGCAACAGCGGTGGCCCGGTGATGCAGTCAGACAAGGTGGTAGGGGTGGCGTTCCAGGGTTTTCGCGGAGACGTGGCCCAGAACGTCGGCTACATGATCCCGACGCCGGTGATCCGGCGTTTCCTCAAGGATGTGGAGGACGGCCGGTACGACTACTATGTGGACATCGCGGTACGATGGATGCCGCTGGAAAACCCGGCGATGCGCAAGTATCTGGGTCTTGCCAATGACGGGCGCGGCGTGGTGGTCACCGACGTCTTTTCCGAAGGTTCGTCCGACGGGTATTTAAACAAGGGGGATGTGCTGCTTTCGATCGACGGGCATCCGATTGAGAGTGACGGGTCGGTTCGGTTGGAGGGGAAACCGGTGCAGCTTGAGGAGATCGTGGAGCGGAAATTTTCCCGGGAAGAAGTGAGACTGGAGGTATGGCGGGGCGGCCAGACGGAGACGGTCAACGTGCCGCTCAAGCCGGCGGATATGTTTTCGATGTACGAGATTTTGTACGAGCCTCCCCCCCGGTATGTGTTGTACGGGGGGTTGGTGTTCCAACCCTTGACGGCAAACCTGATGGCGGTGCTGGCCGGCAGTGCGGACCTGCGGCTCAAGCAGAAGTACACGATGTTTGCGACCGACCAGATGTACAGGGAAACGCCGGAGCCGGTGATTTTGTCCGCGGTCCTGCCCGATCCATCCAACGTGTATCTGCGGGGGCTGGCTGGACAAATCGTCCGCGAGATCAACGGCCGGAAGATCCGAACGTTGGCGGATGTGGAGCCGGCGCTGGCGGCCAACGGGGAACGATCGGTGATCAGGTTTGAGGGAGATTCACGGCCGGCGGTGTTGAAGCGGGAAGAGGTGGACCGGTCGACCCCACGCATCATGGCCCAGTACGGGATTTCCGAAGCGAGCCGGACCGAAGTGGGGAGCCGACGTTTGGCGAAGGGATCGTATTCACAGGAGGAAAAGAAGTGAGGGCTTGGGCGATGATCTTGGGGTTGTTCCTGGCGTCGGCCGCTTGGGCCGCTGAGCAAGACGAAGCCCAAGGTTCGGTGGTACGGGTACGGGCGGCGATCCAACCTTATGACCAGTTCCGTCCGTGGCAGAAGAAGGCTCCGTACGGGCTGAACGGAATCGGTGTGGTCTTGCCGGGCGGGAAGGTTTTGGTGACGGCGGCACTGGTGGCGAACCGCACGGAGGTGGGCCTGGAGAAGCCGGGGTCAGCCGAGAAGTGTGCGGCGGAAGTGGAGGCGATCGATTACGAGGCCAATCTGGCGGTATTGCGCCCCGAGAAAGCGGAGTTCTTGAAGGGATTCAAAGGTTTGGCGCTGGGGCCGGCCTTAAAGGCTGGGGACACGGCGGAGGTTTGGCAGCTGGAGCGTAACGGGGAGCTTTTGCGAAACCAGGCGGAGATTCTGACGGTCGGAGTGGGAAGATATCCGAATGACGAGGCGGGATTCCTTCAGTACGGGGTGCGGGTTTCTTTGCCCAAACGCGATGACAGCTACACGTTGCCGTTGATCCGGCAGAACCAGCTGGTCGGGATGGTGATGATGTACGACCGGGATTCGCAGGAAGGGACGGCGATTCCGGGTCCGATGATCGACCGCTTCCTGCAGGACGTGGCAGACGGGAAGTATGAGGGTTTCCCGACTTTGGGGGTGAGCTGGACGACGCTGCGGGATCCGAACCTGCGGGAGGAGGTCAAGGCGCCGAAGAGCGGGGGCATCCTGGTGACGCGGGTGAATCCCCGGGGGACGGCAGGCCGGGCCGGGCTCAAGGAGGGGGACGTGATCCTTTCCGTGGACGGCATGAAACTGGATGAGGACGGGAACTACCGGGATCCGCTGTACGGTCTGACCGCGATCGGAAATCTCGTGAGGGTCCGGCCCAAGGTGGGCTCGCAGGCGAAATTCTTGGTTTCACGGGATGGGAAAGAGATGGAGTTAGCCGGTACGTATGATCGGCGGGCGCGGGATGAAGCGGCGATTCCCACCCTGGCGTTCGACACCCAACCGCGTTACCTGGTCTTGGGCGGGCTCGTGTTTCAGCAACTCACGGGGGCGTATCTGCAGGAGTGGGGAGAGAAGTGGACCGAACGTGCCCCCCAAAGGTTGGTGGAGCTGTTTAGCTTCCAGCAGGAGAAACGACCGGATCCGGACAAGAAGGTGGTGTTCCTGAGCCAGGTTTTGCCGGCAACGATCAATTTGGGATACCAGCATTACTCCGGCCTCGTGCTGAAGAATGTGAATGGGACGGAAATCCGAAGCCTCGCGCAGTTGGCGGAGGTGCTGGACTCCGTAAAGGAAGGAAATCTGATTTTTGAGTTCACGGATGATCCCGGGAAGTTGGTGTTGGATGCCTCAGAGGTGAAAGCCAGACAGGAGGAAATCCGGAAGGCGTATGGGATTTCAGAATTGAGAAAGTTGTAGGGGTGGGGTGGCGCGGACCCTTCCATTTTGATTTTCCATTTGGAAATTCGGATTTCGGCAGGCCTACGAAGCCAAGAAATCATCCCATGGATCGAGCGTTCAGCGGATTTGCGGTTTTTGATTTGGACGGAACACTGGCGGATTCCCTGGGGGATATTTCCCGGGCCTTGGGGAGGGTGCTGCAAGGCCACGGCCGAGAGGTGATTTCCGAAGAACATACACGCGAGTTGATTGGTAAGGGGCCACGGACGTTGATCGAGCGGGCGTGGAAACTGACAGGAGAATCAGCCGGGGTGAAAGAGGTGGGGATCCTGACGCGGCAATATCTGGAGGAGTACCGAAAAAACCCGAAGGGCGGCACCAGATCGTTTCCCGGGGTAGATGACGGCTTAAGGCGGCTGGTCCAAAAAGGGTGGAAGCTGGGCTTATGCACGAACAAGGACGGGCGGGCGGCCAGAGCGTTGGTGGAGGAACTGGGATGGGGGCGATGGATCCGGACCGTGGTGAGCGGGGAGGAAGGATTCCGCAAGCCGGATCCGCGGCCTTTGCAACAGGCGTTCCGTCAGCTACGGGCCCCGCGGGGAAGGCACCTGTTTGTCGGCGACAGCGAGGTGGATCTGCAGACGGCAAGGAACGCCGGAGTGGAGGGGGTCTTTCTCGGGCATGGCTACGGGGAGTTTGGAAAGATGGGGATGGATGGAATGTATTATTTTGAGGAGGCCGTGCCGATGTTTCGGTGGATGGCGAGAGCCGGTGGCCCTGCCGGAAAAATCAGCAAAAATTAATTCGGCCCGGGAATGACCGAATCGGTGGGGAGGACGGGGCCGCGGACCTTGACCAGCTCGCAGACATCCATGGTCCTGGGCTCCTCGGCCGGGAATTCAACCACCGCGGACCCGTAGTCCTTGTGGGCGGATTCCTTCTGGATGCTGATCACGGTCCCCTCGGTCATCTTGTTGTCGTAGGCGGAAACGACGCGGTCGCCAGGTTCGAGAGGGCCGAGAAACTGCCAAAAGCAGTCATCCAGCATGCCATTAGTTTCCTTGAGATTTTTCTGGAGATCCTCCTCAAGATCTTCGGTCTTGATGGATTTCATGAGGCCCTCAATGAGGCGGGTTTGCCGGTCCAGGATGGCGTAGAGGCGACGCTCGGCCTGCTCGATGCGAATCTCGTTGGCCGTCATGGCCAAGGCCGGTGCGCTTTTTGATTTAGGATTAACTTTTTTCAAATTGTGTCCCGGTGGTTTGGGATGAGGATTGGGCTTGGAAATATAACCGCTTACTTTTTTTGAAGCAGGGACGAGCCTGTCATGGCGGATGGTTTGGCGAGGCCGAGCATCTCCAGAAGGGTGGGGGCCACATCGGCAAGGATGCCATCGGCCACCTTAAATTTGCCGGAGTCGGCCGCGACGTAGAGACAGTGGACGAGGTTGGTGGTGTGGGCGGTATGGGGAGAGCCGTCTCTCTGAAGCATTTGTTCGCAGTTCCCGTGGTCGGCGGTGACCAGGGCCTTGCCGCCTTTTTTCAGGAGGGCATCGAGGACGCGGCCGGTGCAGGCATCAATGGTCTCAACGGCCTTGATGGCCGCGTTGAGGACACCCGTGTGGCCGACCATGTCCGGATTGGCGTAGTTCAGGATAATCAAGTCATCCAGACCCTTTTCGATTCGCTCGACAACTTTTTCGGTGAGAGGAATGGCGCTCATCTCGGGCTGAAGGTCGTAGGTGGCCACTTTTGGGGAAGGAGCCATGATGCGTTCCTCGCCGGGGTTGGGAGTCTCCTTGCCGCCATTGAAGAAGTAGGTGACGTGGGGATATTTCTCTGTTTCGGCCATGCGGGCCTGTTTCAGGCCCTGGGCGGCGACGACCTCACCCAGGAGGTCGTTCATCTCCACGGGAGAGAAGAGATGGCGGATGCCGAGGCGGGTGAAGTCGGCCTCATACGGGGTAAGGGTGAAAATTTTTGTTTTGGGCCGGCGGGTGATGGGGAACTCGTTGAAGGAGGGATCGGCAAGGGAGCGGACGATCTGGCGCATGCGGTCGGCCCGGAAGTTGAAGAAGAAAAGAACATCGCCATCCCGGATGACCGGGGTTGCGATACCCGGGAGGACGAAAGGTTTAACGAATTCGTCGGTGACTCCGGCGGCGTAGGAAGCAGCGAGGGCGGCCTCGCCGGACGTTCCGGCGGCGCCTTTGCCTTCGAGGAAAAGATCGTGGGCGAGCTGGACACGTTCCCAGCGTTTGTCGCGGTCCATGGCGTAATAACGGCCGATGACGGTGGCCACGCGGGCTTTGGGGATTTTGGCGACGGCCTGCTCGAGGGTTCGGAGGAATTCGCGGCCGGAGGTGGGGGAGACGTCGCGCCCGTCGGTGATAGCGTGGACGAAGAGTTCCGAGGAGCCGGATTGGCCGGCGATCCGGAGAAGGGCGAGGAGGTGATCGAGGTGGGAATGGACACCGCCGTCGGAAACGAGTCCGATCAAGTGGAGGCGCTTGCCGGAGGCATCGCCGATTGCGAGGTTGATGCGGGTGAGTTCCTGATAAACGATCCGACCGGCGCCAAGGTTCAGGTGGCCGACCTCCGAATTTCCCATCTGACCCTCAGGGAGTCCGACCTTGAGGCCGCTGGGTTGGAGACGGCCCCATGGGTAGACCTTGTAAAGACGATCATGGACAGGGGTTTTGGCGAGGAGGGTGGCGTCGCCCTGCTTCTCTGCACCGTTCCTACCGGCGGGATTAATGCCCCAACCATCGCGAATGAGAAGAAGAACTGGCTTGGACACCTTAATAGAGTAGCTCAGAGGGGTGAAAAATCGAGAGTCGATTTGTCCCAACGATGGGCAAGTGTTGGAATGGCAAAGAGTTGGGGGTTGAGGTTTTTACGGAAAAAGAGGAGAATTCTTAAATGATCGACTCCTTTGTTTTCAGCGAGGGGAAACTGGTCAGCCACAACCTGGAGTGGGAGGCCTTGCGGTTGGCTCGGGCGGACAAGGGGCTGATCGAATGGATTGACCTGACGGCGCCGACGCCGGAGGAAACGAAGCAGGTGTTGGAGATGTTGTTTGAGTTTCATCCCCTGGCGATTGAGGACTGTGTGACGCTGAGCGAACTGCCAAAAATTGAGGATTACGAGGATTACCTGTTCATGATCATGCACAGCGCGGAAAGAACCGGCGACACCACGGCCAAGATTTCCGAACTGAATCTTTTTTTGGGGAAGGAATTCCTGGTCACCTATCACCGGGAGCCGATCCCCGGCATCACCTTGATCAAGGATCGGTTGATGAAAGGGATCGGGCCGCAAGTGAAAGGGGCGGACCGGTTGGCTCATCAGTTGTTGGATTTCCTGGCGGATTCCTATTTACCGGTGATGGATGGGCTGACGGCGGAGATGGAGGAGGTCGAGGAGAAGGCGTTGTCCGGGGAAAAAGAGGATCTTTCCAAACAGATCTTACAGGCGAGACGGCATCTGACGAGCCTACGACAGACCTTGCGGCCCCAGCGCGAAGTGATTGCACGATTGGCCCGGGGAGAATCGAAGCTGATCCGGTCGCAGATGTTGCCTTATTTCCGTGACGTCCAGGATGCGCTCAACCGAATCGATGAGCGGTTGCAGGGTTGCAATGACCGGATGATGGTGGCTTTCGATGTTTACACCAATCGTTCGGCCCACGAGGCGAATGAGGGAATCAAGGTGCTGACCGCCCTGACCGCGATCACCATTCCACCGGTGGTGGTGGGGTCTTGGTACGGGATGAATTTTCGGCATATGCCCGAGCTGGAGCATCCGCATGCCTACCTGACTCTCATGGGCCTGACCCTGGTCCTGATGGTGGGGATGGGGTTGTGGATGAAGTTTAAAAAATGGTTTTGAAAGAGGCACGGTTTGAATGAAGGCCTCCTTCCTGGAAAAACTGTTGGAGCGGGCGCCTCGGGTGGAGCCGGCGGAGCTGCAGACCCATCTGACGCGATTGGCGGAAGAAAAGGGTTTTTTGGAAACTTTGTTCAACACCCTGCAGGAGGGGGTGACGGTGTTGGACGGCGAGGGGCGGTTGGTTTACTGGAACCGGGCGGCGGAAAGGTTGTTGAATCTCCCGGATGCGATTGAGCCTGGCACGTGGCTGCTGAGCCGGAGCCTGCGGGGTCCGGACTGGAAGAGTCTTTTACAGGAGAGGAAATCCTCCTCGGGCTCGCTGGAAGTGAGTTATCCGGAGTTCCGGATCCTGCAGTACGCGCTGGTGCCGCTCGAGGAGGAAGACGGGGAGGGACCGCGGCACGTGGCGGTGTTCCACGATGCGACGCGGGAGCGGGTGGAGGCGAAGTCGGCCGTGGAGACGGGCCGGGCGGAGGCGTTGACGTTGTTGGCGGCGGAGGTGGCCCACGAAATCGGAAATCCGCTGAATAGCATACATCTGCAGCTGCAGGTAATGGACAAAGATCTGCGCGAGATGGCGGGAAAACCGGCGGACAAGGTGCGGCAGTCGCTGGAAGTTTGTCGGCAGGAAGTGCGGCGGTTGGACGGGTTGATTGCACGATTTTTGCGGGCTCTGCGGCCGCAGACGGCCCAGAAACTTCCCGAATCAGCCGAGCGGGTTTTGGAGGAGGGGTTGTCGCCGCTGAAAGCGGAGCTGCAGGACCGGAAAATTCTGGTGGAGAAGGAGGTGGTTCCGGGTCTTGGGCCGGTACCGATGGACCGGGAGCAGGTGCAACAGGCGATTTACAACCTGGGGCGCAACGCCATGCAGGCGGCAGGAGAGCAGGGGCTGGTCCGGATTACGTTGCGCCGGGAAGGGGATTTTGCGGTGTGGGAGTTCCGGGACAACGGCCCCGGCATCCGTCCGGAGGATCTTCCGCACCTAGGGCAGCCGTTTTACACCACCAAGCACGGCGGCACGGGGTTGGGACTGATGATCGTGCAGCGGATTGCGCGGGAGCACGGGGGTGAGCTGCAGCTGCAGAGCGTGCCGGGCAAGGGGACGACGGCGAGGTTTCGCCTGCCCTTTTCCGAAAGGCGGGTGCATCTGCTGGAGGCGAAAGCCTCGGGGGGACCATGAGTGGAACCAAGCCCAGCCTGCTGATCGTGGATGATGAAAAGAACACCCGCGAGGCGTTGCGGCGGGTGCTGGAGGATCACTTTGAAATTTTCACGGCGGCGGACCTGGGAGCGGCGGAGAAGTTGCTCGCGGCAGAGAAAATGGATGCGGTCCTGACGGACCTGCGGTTGGGGCATGAAAGCGGCTTGAATGTGTTGGAACGCTGCCTGAAAACGGCAGCCCGGCCGCCGTGTGTGGTAATGACTGCATACGGATCTGTGGAAAGTGCGGTGGAGGCGATGCGCAAGGGAGCGTATGACTATGTGACGAAGCCGCTGGACTTGGAGCGGGTGCAGATTCTGCTGCGGAGGGCGGTGCGGGCGGCAAGGGTAGAAGAGGAGAATGTGAAGCTTCGCCAGGAGTTGGACCGATCCTATGGCCTGGAAAAAATCCTCGGGACCTCGCCGGTGATGCAGGAGGTTCTGAGCAAGGTGAGGCAAGTGGCGGACTCGCGGGCCAATGTGCTGGTGGAAGGGGAGAGCGGGACGGGGAAGGAGATGGTGGCGCGGGCGATCCACGGGTTGAGTCCGCGGCGGCAGGGGCCTTTCGTGGCGGTGCACTGCGCAGCGCTTTCCCCGCAGCTTCTGGAAAGCGAGCTTTTTGGGCATGAAAAAGGGGCTTTCACCGGGGCGGTGGAGCGAAGAATCGGACGATTTGAGCAGGCGGATGGGGGCACTCTCTTTTTGGATGAGATCGGGGAGATTGACGCGGTCACCCAGGTAAAACTTCTAAGGGCCCTTGGGGAAAGAACGATCGAACGAGTCGGGGGCAACAAAACCATCGAGGTGGACGTGAGGCTGGTGACCGCCACCCACCGGAACCTGGAGGCGATGGTGAAGGAGGGGAAATTCCGGGAGGACTTGTTTTTTCGAATTCGGGTGGTCCAAATCGCCTTGCCTGCCTTGCGGGAAAGACCGGAGGACATCCCGATTTTGGCCGAGCATTTCCGTCAGGAGTACGCCCGGGAGAACGCCAAGGGGGACCTAAGGATCTCGCCGCAGGCCATGCACGTATTGCAGGGATATGGGTGGCCGGGAAACGTGCGGGAATTACGAACGGCCATCGAGCACGGGGTGGTTCTTGCCAGGGGGAAGGAGATTGAGGCCAAGGATCTGCCCCAATCGGTACGGGATGGCGGCAAGCGGGAGGAAACGGCGGGGGGCAGAGGAGGCACCTTTCAATTGGAAGTCTTGGAAAGGCAAGTCATCGAATCGGCCTTACGGAAGACGGGGGACAACATCACCGAGGCGGCAAAACTTCTTGGAATCAGCCGACGAACGCTCCACCGTAAACTTTCCGACACAAGAAAGGGATCAAAATGAGCTCATTGCAGGATTGGGTATACAGCGTGGAAGCGGGACCCATCCGCGTCTGGCTGGTGAGGGTTGCCCTTTTCCTCCTCGTGGTGGGGGTCAGTGCTTACATCGGGATCCGGGAATTCAATGGATTAAGAACCTTTGAGGCGATGGATCTAGCCCAGCAGGCGCGGCAGTTGGCCGAGGGGAAGGGGTTCACCACGTTGTTGATCCGCCCCCTTGCCCTTTGGCAAGTCCGTTCGAATCTTGGCACCCAAGCGCCCGCGGTGACTTCTTTCCCAGAGACCCTCACACCCCCGCTTTATCCCGTCGCGTTGGCGGGCTTGTTTAAGGCGGGCATGTTGACCCATCTTTTGCGCTTCGAACTCTCCTCCGAGGCTCTCAAGGGTTTTCGTGTCTTTCCTCCGGATCTTGTGGTTTTGGGATTTCAGCTATTCCTGGTCGTGATTTCGGCCTTGCTGGTTTATTTTTGGGCCAATCATCAGTTTGATATTGGAACAGGGATTTTGGCAGTGGTGTTCTTTTTGGGTTCATCCCCCTTATGGAATCGGGTCGTGGAAGGCGGGTCGACTCTTCTGGTGATATTTTTGTACGCGCTGGCGGGCTGGTTTTTTTGTCTGGGGGTCAGTCAAGAGGAGGAAAGGGGTAATTCAATAAGGGAAAACGGCTGTTTGCTGTTGGCAGGTCTCGCACTGGGATTGACCATGTTAGTGCAAATTTTGCAGCTGTGGGCGGTGTTGGGTGCGGCGGTTCTGGCATGGTTCATTTTGCCGCGAGGG